>NZ_JBSHHD010000055.1:0-14775 GCF_053618155.1 Agromyces sp. NPDC055658
GGTACCGGGGTACCACTCGCCGCCGCCCCGGTGAGGCCGCGGTGCGACTACTGCGCGTCGCGCGCCTGCGCGGCGAGCGCGCGCTCGACACCGGCGACGTTCTCGATCACGAGACGGCGCAGGGCCGGCGCGGCATCGGTGTTCTGGTCGAGCCAGGCGTGGCTCGCGTCGACGAGCTCGCGGTTCGCGAGCGTGGCGGGGTAGAGCAGCTCGACGAGCTTCTCGGCGATCGCGTAGCTGCGGGCCTTCCAGACCTCGCCGATCATGCCGAAGTAGCGCTCGATGAAGGGCGCGAGCAGCGACTGTTCGTCGGCGCGCACGAAGCCGGCGGCGGTCGTGCGGACGACCGAGTTCGTCGCGGTGTCGGCGACGACGATCGAGTCCCACGCGCGCTGCTTGCCCGCGGCGGTCGGCATCGCCGCACGGGCGTGCGCCGCCGACTCCTGGCCCGTCGCGGTCTTGTCGGTGGCGAGGCGGGCGTCGATCTCGGCATCGCCGGCGCGGCCCGCGGCGACGAGCGCGATGAGCAGCTCCCAGCCGAGGTCTGTGTCGATGTCGAGCCCGTCGAGCGAGATCGAGCCGTCGAAGAGACCGGCGAGGGCGTCGACCTGGGTGCCGGCCTCGGCGATCGCGGCGAACGACTTCACGAACTGGAACTGCGCGTCGCTGCCGGCCTCGGCCTGCTGTGCGAGCTGCCAGAACCCGTCGGCGAGCGTGCGGCGCGCGTCGGCGCGGTGCTCGGGTGCGACGTACGAGCTCGCGGCGAGCTGCGCGTTCGCGAGGATGATGCGCAGCGTCGTCGACTCGGTCTCGCTCGCGATGTTGCCGAGCACGAGGTCGAGGTAGTCGCTCGCGCTCGTCTCGGCGTCGCGCGTCGCGTCCCAGACGCTCGACCAGACCAGCGCGCGGGCGAGCGGGTCCTCGATCTTCGAGAGGTTCGCGATCGCGACCTTCTGCGATGCCTCGTCGAGGCGGATCTTCGCGTAGGCGAGGTCGTCGTCGTTGAGGAGCACGAGGTCGGGGCGAGCGAGACCCGAGAGCTCGGCGACCACGGTGCGCTCGCCGTCGACGTCGAGCTCGACGCGGTGCTCGCGCACCAGCTTGCCGTCCTTCAGGTTGTAGAAGCCGATCGCGAGGCGGTGCGGTCGGATGGTCGGGTAGTCGGGGTGCGCCGACTGCAGCACCGTGAACGACGTGATCGCGCCCGAGTCATCCGTCTCGATCTCGGGGCGCAGCGTGTTGACGCCCGCCGTCTCGAGCCACAGCTTCGACCAGCCCGACAGGTCGCGGCCCGAGGCGACCTCGAGCTCGGCGAGCAGGTCGGCGAGGGTCGTGTTGCCCCACGCGTGCTTCTTGAAGTACGCCGAGACGCCAGTGAAGAACGCGTCGATGCCGACCCAGGCGGCGAGCTGCTTCAGCACCGAGCCGCCCTTGGCGTACGTGATGCCGTCGAAGTTCACGAGCACGTCTTCGAGGTCGCGGATCTCGGCGACGATCGGGTGGGTCGAGGGCAGCTGGTCCTGGCGGTACGCCCAGCTCTTCTCCATCGAGTTGAACGTCGTCCACGCGTGGTGCCACTCGGTCGCCTCGGCGGTCGCGATCGTCGAGGCCCACTCGGCGAACGACTCGTTGAGCCACAGGTCGTTCCACCACTTCATCGTGACGAGGTCGCCGAACCACATGTGCGCGAGCTCGTGCAGGATCGTGACGACCCGGCGCTCCTTGATGGCATCGGTCACCTTGGAACGGAAGACGTAGACCTCGGTGAAGGTGACGCACCCGGCGTTCTCCATCGCGCCCGCGTTGTACTCGGGCACGAAGAGCTGGTCGTACTTCGTGAAGGGATAGGGCACGTCGAACTTCTGCTCGAAGTACTCGAAGCCCTGCTTCGTCTTCTCGAAGATGTAGTCGGCGTCGAGGTACTGCGACAGGCTCTTGCGGCTGAACACGCCGAGCGGGATGACGCGGCCGTCGCGCGAGATGAGCTCGTCGCGCACGACGTCGTAGGGGCCGGCGACGAGCGCCGTGATGTAGCTCGAGATGCGATGGGTGGGCTCGAACGACCACGTCGCCGTCGAGACGTCGTCGGCGCGGCGGCCCGACGGGTGCAGCTCGGGCTCGGGCGTCGGCATGTTCGAGACGACCTGCCAGTGCGACGGGGCCGTGACGGTGAACGTGAATGCGGCCTTCAGGTCGGGCTGCTCGAACACGGCGAACATGCGGCGCGAGTCGGGCACCTCGAACTGGGTGTAGAGGTACACCTCGCCGTCGGCGGGGTCGACGAAGCGGTGCAGGCCCTCGCCGGTGTTCATGTATCGCCCGTCGGCCTCGACGACGAGCACGTTCTGCGCTTGGAGGTTCGGCAGCTGGATGCGCACGCCGTCGCTCACCTCGGCCGGGTCGAGCTCGACCCCGTTGAGGGTGACCGAGTGCACGGTCGCGGTGATCGCGTCGATGAACGTCGAGGCGCCGGGCGTGGCCGCGTCGAACCGCACGGTCGTGGTGGTCTTGAAGACCTCGGGGCCGACGGTGACGTCGAGCACGACGTCGTAGTCGTGCACCGTGACGAGCGCGGCGCGCTCCTCGGCTTCGAGTCGGGTGAGGTTCTCTCCGGGCACGTGCGCTCCTTCGCAAGTATCGACGCGGCTCGTGGCCGCAGGCAACGCGTCCCAGCCTAGCCCTCGGGCCGTCGGTGGAGTAGCCGGATGATCGGCACGGTCGCCTCAACCGCGCACGATCGACACGACCGCTGCGCCGAAGGCCGGGAGGGCGACCGGCGACGGGCGCCGCCGATCACCTCATCGATCGGACGGCGGCCGCCGCGCCGCTTCCGCCCGATGCAGCAGCAGTCGCCGCTCCCGTTCGTTCGCCGTCATCGCGGCGGCCCGGTCGAACTCGGCGGCAGCCTCGGCGCCGCGGCCCTGCTGCTCGAGGAGGTCGCCGCGCACGCTCGGCACGAGGTGGTAGCCGCGCAGCGCCTGCAGCTCGGCCAGCTGGTCGAGCAGTGCGAGCCCGGCCGCAGGTCCGTGGGCACGGGCGAGCGCGACGGCCCGGTTGAGCTCGGCGACGGGGGAGCCCGTGCGCCGGCCGAGCTGCTCGTAGAGGTCGGCGATGCGCGCCCAGTCGGTGTCGGCGACCGAGGCCGCACGTGCGTGCTCGGCGGCGATCTCCGCCTGCAGCGCGTACTGCCCGGGCCCCTCGCCGGCCACGGCGAGCGACTCCGCCCGCGCGAGGGCCTCGATGCCGCGGCGGATGCGCGCGGCATCCCATCGCCTGCGATCCTGCGCGTCGAGCAGCACCGGTTCGCCGTCGGTGCCGATGCGCGCGGCGAGCCGCGACGACTGGAGCTCCATGAGCGCCGAGAGCCCGTGCACCTCGGGGCCCTCGGGCACGATCGCCGTGAGGATGCGCCCCAGCCGTACGGACTCGTCGCAGAGCGCCGGGCGGACCCAGTCGTCGCCCTCGGTCGCCGAGTAGCCCTCGTTGAAGAGGAGGTACACGACACGGAGCACGGTCTCGAGCCGTGCCGCGCGCTCGTCGCCGCTCGGCTCCTCGATCGCCGCCCCGGTGTCGGCGAGCGTGCGCTTCGCCCGTGAGACGCGCTGCGCGATCGTCGATTCGGTCGTGAGGAAGGCCCGCGCGATCTCTCTGGTCGTCAACCCGGCGACGAGCTTCAGCGTGAGCGTCGTCTGCGCCTCCTGCGTGAGCGAGGGGTGGCAGCAGATGAACATCAGCCGCAGCACGTCGTCCTCGACGTGGTCGATGCCCGCAGCCGGGTCGTCGTCGATCGTCTGCTCGAGCTCGCGCGCGAGCGCGGCCGCCGTCTCGTCGTTCCGTGCGCGACGCCGGAACGCGTCGACCGCCCGCCGCTTGGCCGTGGTCATGAGCCACGCGCCCGGGTTGTCGGGGATCCCCGACGCCGGCCACTGCGAGAGCGCCGCGATGACCGCGTCCTGCGCGACGTCCTCCGCGAGGCCGACGTCGCGCACGATGCGAACGAGCGCGGCGATGATGCGCGCCGACTCGAGCCGCCAGACCGCCTCGATCGCGGCGCGCGTGGTCATCTCGCTCACGGGTGCATGAGACCACGCGCGCCACGCGGCCGCAACCGCCGGGGCGTCAGAACTCTGCGATCTGCCGGATCTCGACGCTGCCGACGAATCCCGGCCAGAAGTCCTTGTGGATCTGCATGAGCCGTCGGCCGAGCTCGAGCGCCTCCTCCCGGGTGCCGACCTCGATCACGGCGTAGCCGCCGACGAGCTCCTTCGCCTCGGTGAACGGACCGTCGACGGCCTTGATGTCGCCGTCGGCCAGCGAGATGATCGCGCCGGTCTCGCTGGGCAGCAGTCCCCGGCTGTCGAGCAGCACGCCGTTCGCGCGGCCCCAGCGGTCGTACTCGGCCATCGCCTCGTAGACGGCCGGCGGCGTCTCGCCGTTCGACTCGCTCGACTTCATCATGCACAGGTAACGCATCGGATTCCTCCTCGATGAGGCCCGCCCGGGTGGCGTGTGCCTTCACGATAGCGTCGGCGGTTCCTGCCGGTTCTCGACACGGTCGCGAGAAATTCTGCGAATCGATGTCGAGATCGGATGCCTCGCGGCGACGCCATGGTGAACGACCCGGTCGATCGACCGGGTCACGACCGGAAGGAGCACCACCATGGATACCCGCATCGACCGCTCGAGCGCCGAACCGGGCGAGACCGCCGACCGACGACGTGCCGCCCGTGCCGGCGACCCCGCGACGCGCGGTCTCGTCGCCGCAGGGGTCGTCGCCGGACCGCTCTTCGTCGTGGTGGGCGTCGCGCAGGTCCTCACCCGCGAGGGATTCGATCTGGCCCGGCACCCGCTCAGCCTGCTCTCGCTCGGCGACCTCGGCTGGGTGCAGATCGCGAACTTCGTCATCGCGGGCGTGCTCATGCTCGCGTTCGCCGCGGGCGCTCGCCGGAGCCTCGGCGACGGGCCCGGACGCATCGCGGCCCCGGTGCTGTTCGCGCTCTACGGAGTCGGGCTCGTGCTCGGCGGGGCGTTCACCGCCGACCCGGCGCTCGGCTTCCCGGCCGGTGCGCCCGCCGGCACGCCGACCGAGCTGACCCTGCACGGGTGGCTGCACGCGTTCGCGGCGCCGCTCGCGTTCCTCGCGCTCGTCGCCGCGACGTGGGTCGTCGCCCGCCGACTCGCCTGGGAGGGGCACCGCGCTGCGGCGGCCTGGTCGCGGGTGATCGGCGTCGCCTGCCTCGTGCTCTGCGTCCCGTTCGGGCCCGGCATGAGCGTGCGGCTCCTCCTCGGCGTCGCCCTCGGATTCGCCTGGATCGCTGCGTACGCGATCTCGCTGCTCCGGCCGCCGATGACCGAGGACGTGTGAGGGAGCGCTCCGGCGACGGGATGCCGCAGCTCCCGCCGAGGCATCCCCGTCGCCGCGCCGCAGGCGTAGCCTGACCCCATGCGCACCACCGTCGACAACGACGCCCCGACCGCCGAGCGCTACCGCGCGTTCGCCGAGGTCGAGGCCCGCGGGATGTCGGAGACGTACGATGCATGGGCGCTCGGCGTCGCCGACGACCCGGCGACGATCGCGCTCATCGACGAGCTTCCGCCGGCGAAGCGCCAGCCGAACCTCGTGTTCTCGGCCGCGCGATTCCACGGTTCGGAACCGGCGCCGTACGACGACTTCAGGCGGTGGCTGGCGGCGCACTGGCCCGAGGTGCGCGAGACCGCCGAGACCCACGCCACCCAGACCAACGAAGCCGGCCGCTGCGCACTGCACGTTCCCGCGCTCGCCGAGATCCCGGGCCCGCTCGCGCTCCTCGAGGTCGGCGCCTCGGCGGGCCTCTGCCTGTACCCCGACCGGTACAGCTACCGATACCCGGGCCACGGGCGACTCGACCCGGCCGACGGCACGAGCCGCGTCATCCTCGACTGCGAGACGCGCGGCACCGAACCGGTGCCCGTACCCGCCAGCCTGCCCGAGGTCGCCTGGCGCGCCGGCATCGACCTCAATCCGCTCGACGTCACGGACCCCGACGACCTCGCCTGGCTCGACGCGCTCATCTGGCCCGAGCACGACGACCGCCGCGAGCGGCTGCGCGCCGCGGCGACGATCGTCGCCGCCGATCCGCCGCGCCTCGAAGCGGGCGACCTCAACGAGCGGCTCGCCGCGCTCGCCGCGGAGGCGCCCGCCGAGGCGACCCTCGTCGTCCTCCACACCGCCGTCATCGCCTACCTCGACGAGCCCGCGCGCGCCCGGTTCGTCGAGACGGTGCGCGAGCTGCCGGGTCACTGGCTCTCGGTCGAGGGGCGATCGATCGTGCCGGGCATCCGCGTCCGCGACGACGTGCCCAACGATTCGACCGACTTCGTGCTCGCGCTCGACGGGGTGCAGCGGGCGTGGGCGCAGCCGCACGGGCGCGCCGTCACGTGGGTGCCGAATCCCTAGAATTGCTGCATGCGCATCCACATCGCGACCGACCACGCCGGCCTCGAATTCAGCCGGACCCTCCAGGCCCACCTGTCGAACGGCGGTCACGAGGTGATCGACCACGGCCCGGTCGAGTACGACGCGCTCGACGACTACCCGGCGTTCTGCATCAATGCCGCGCTCGGCGTCGCGCGCGACCAGGCCGCCGGCGTGAAGGCCCTCGGCGTCGTGTTCGGCGGCTCGGGCAACGGCGAGCAGATCGCCGCGAACAAGGTGAAGGGCATCCGCGCCGCCCTCGTCTGGAGCATGGACACCGCGATCCTCGCCCGGGAGCACAACGACGCCAACGTCATCTCGATCGGTGCGCGCCAGCACACCGTCGAAGAGGCGATCCGCTACATCGATGCATTCATCGCCGAGCCGTTCTCGGGCGACGAGCGCCACGTGCGCCGCATCGCGCAGCTCGCAGAGTACGAGACGACGGGCGACATCGCAGGCAAGGGCGTGGACGTCGAGCCGCGCGCCGAGGCGCCGGCGGAGTAGCAGGGTGCCCGAAGGCCACTCCGTCCACCGCATCACCCGGCAGTTCGAGCGCAACTTCGTCGGCCACGTCGTGCACGCCTCGAGCCCGCAGGGCCGGTTCGCCGTCGGCGCCGCCGAGCTCGACGGCCGACGCATGATCGATGCGCGCGCCGTGGGGAAGCAGATGTTCCTCGGATTCGAGGGCGACGTCTGGCTGCGCGTGCACCTCGGCATGTACGGTGCCTGGGACTTCGCGGGCGACATCCTCATGGATGCCACGATCGCATCGGCGAACGGGCGCATGGGGCAGACGAACCAGCGCGGCACGTTCCTCGACGCGCCCAACCCCGACGCCGTCGTCTTCGACTCGGCCGGAGAGAACTCGCTCACCTCGATCGGGGCGCCCCGCACGACGCGGCTGCGCATGTCGGAATCCGAGAAGGAGGGCAACGGCCTCGAGACGTTCCCGCCCGAACCGATCGGGCAGGTGCGGGTTCGGCTGCTCACCGACACGATCTGCGCCGACCTCCGCGGGCCGACCGCGTGCGAGGTGCTCGACCCCGCCCAGGTCGAGGCGATCGTCGCGAAGCTCGGCCCCGACCCGCTGCTCGATCCAGGCGCCGTCGCCGAGGAGCGCTTCACGAGCGTCGTCCGCAAGAAGCCGACGCCCATCGGGCTGCTGCTCATGGATCAGAACGTCGTCGCCGGCATCGGCAACGTCTACCGCGCCGAGCTGCTGTTCCGGGCGCGCCTCAATCCGCACACGCCGGGCAAGCAGGTGCCCGAGGAGCTCGTGCGCGAGCTCTGGCGCGATTGGTCGAAACTCTTGCGCATCGGCGTCGAGACCGGCCAGATGATGACGATGGACGACCTCGACCCCGAGGCGTACCGCGCCGCCATGGCGAGCCGCGAAGACCGGCACTGGGTGTACAAGCGCGAAGGCCTGCCGTGCCGGGTCTGCGGCACGCACATCGTGCTCGAAGAGATGGGCGCCCGCAAGCTCTACTGGTGCCCGTCCTGCCAGGCGTGACGGCACGGTGGGGATAACCCCCGCCGCGATCCGGGCGCACGCCGGCTGTGCTGGCTGCGCGCCGCTCGCGAGGCTGGAGGCATGCTTCAGACACGTCTCCGCAGGCCGCGCGCCGCAATCGGCAGCGCCATCGCCGCCATCGCCGCCGGCGGCCTCGTCGCCGTCGCCTTCGCCGGTTGCGGCCTCGTCACCCCCGCTCCGGTCTCCACGATCGGGAAGGTCGACTTCGACCGCCCGCTCGTGATCCCGCCGCTCGTCGAATCGACGGTCGACGCCGACGGAACCCGCGTCTTCTCCCTCGAGGCGCAGGCCGGCGCGACCGAGTTCGAGCCGGGCGAACCGAGCGACACGTGGGGGTTCAACGGCAGCTACCTCGGCCCGACGCTCGTCGCCGACCGCGGCGAGCACGTGCGCGTCGAGGTGACGAACTCGCTCGACGAACCGACGACCGTGCACTGGCACGGCATGCACCTGCCGCCCGAGATGGACGGCGGTCCCCACCAGATGGTCGAACCGGGCGCCTCGTGGTCGCCCGAGTGGGACATCGACCAGCAGGCGGCGACCCTCTGGTACCACCCCCACCCGCACGGCGAGACCGAGGACCACGTCGCACGCGGACTCGCCGGCATGTTCATCCTCCATGACGAGCACGAGCGCTCGCTCGGGCTGCCGGGCGAGTACGGCGTCGACGACATCCCGGTCATCGTGCAGGACACGGGGTTCTCGGCCGAGGGCGAGCAGGAATCGAGGCAGCGCACCTACGCGGGCGGGCTCGGCGACGAACTCATCGTGAACGGCACGCGCAGTCCCTACCTCGAGGTGACCGACGAGCTCGTTCGGCTGCGGCTGCTCAACGCCTCGACGGCGCGCACCTACGCGTTCACCTGGAGCGACGCCCGCCCCGTCCAGCTCATCGCGACCGACGGCGGCCTGCTCGAGGCATCCGTCGAGCTCGACCAGGTGCGCCTGTCGCCCGGCGAGCGCGCCGAGGTCCTGCTGCGGGTCACGCCCGGCCAGCGCGTGGTGCTGCAATCGAGGATGACGCCCGAGGTCGCCGGCCTCGTCGGGCCGGTCGCGGCGACGAACGGCGGCAGCGACGCGTTCGACGTCCTCGAGGTGCGCGCTGGGGACGCGCTCGAGCCGGCGCCAGCGGTGCCGGCGCAGCTCAACACGATCGACGACATCGACGAGACCGAGGTCGCGACGACCCGACGTTTCGAACTCAGCGACAGCTTCGAGATCAACGGCGAGGCGATGGACATGGGGCGCATCGACGAGACCGTCACGGTCGACACGCTCGAACGATGGGTGGTCGAGAACGCGACGCAGGTGCCCCACAGCTTCCACGTGCACGACGTGCAGTTCCGCATCGCCTCGATCGGCGGCGAGGCGCCGCCGCCCGAGCTCTCGGGCTGGAAGGACACGATCTTCACCGAGCCCGAGACCGAGTACGAGCTGCTGATGCGGTTCGAGGACTACACCGACACCGACACGCCGTACATGTACCACTGCCACCTGCTGTGGCATGAGGACCAGGGGATGATGGGGCAGTTCGCCGTCGTCGAACCAGGTCAGTCCGCGACCCTCGATCCCACCGGGTCTGCCACGATGACGGGAGGAACCCACCATGAGCACTGAGGCGACGAGCACCGAGGCGATGACCACGAACACCACGACCGATGCCGCGCCGCGGCGCCGCGGCTACTGGGCGCTGTGGGCGACCGTGCCCAGGGAGTTCGCCTTCCTCATCCTGACGATGCCGATCGCGATCACGGCGCTCGTGCTGCTGTCGACGACCTTCTTCACGGGGCTCGGCCTGATCTTCCTCGTCTTCGGCATCTTCATCGTGGTCGCCTCGATGTTCATGGCGCGCGGCTTCGGCACGCTCGAGCTGGTACGGCTGCGCTGGGCCGGTCGCCGCGAGGTCGCCCGCCCCGCCTGGGAGCGGGGCGATCGCGACCAGGGCTTCTGGCGCACGATGTTCGCGCCCTTCATCGACGGGCACTACTGGCTGTACCTGCTGCACGGGCTCGTCGTGAACCCGATCGTCAGCATCGTCTCGTGGATCCTGACCGTCGCCTGGACCTCGGTCGCGCTCGCCGGCACGACGGGCTGGATCTGGCAGCGCTACATCCCCGACGGTCGCGCCGACGACGACTTCTGGCTGTTCGACACCGTGCTCGACTTCCTGTTCCCGGGCAACACGTGGCAGTTCGACCCGCGGGTCGGCGAGACCGTCTTCGAGCTCATCCTCGGCGTGATCTTCCTCGCGACGCTGCCCTACGTCTTCCGCGGGCTCACGCTCCTGCACGACGTGGTCGCGCGCGGAATGCTCGGGGCATGGCGGTCCGAGGCCCTCGAGCGCGAGGTCGCGCAGCTGGCTGCTTCGCGCGGCGCCGCCGTGCAGGCCGAGGACGCCTCGCTGCGACGTCTCGAGCGGGACATCCACGACGGGCCGCAGCAACGGCTCGTGCGCCTGCAGATGGACCTCGCGGCCATCGAGCGCAAGCTCGACCGCGATCCCGAGTCGGCGCGCGAACTGCTCGGCGAGGCGCGCGACCAGGCGCGGGAGACGCTCGACGAACTCCGTGCGCTCTCACGCGGTTTCGCCCCGCCGATCCTGCAGGACCGGGGGCTCGCCGTCGGCCTCGAATCGCTCGCCGCGCGCAGCCCCGTGCCGGTCGCGGTCCAGATCACGCTGCCCGAGGATGCCTCGCTGCCGGCCCCGATCGAACGCAACGTCTACTTCGTGGCCGCCGAACTCCTGACCAACGCGGCGAAGCACGCCGAGGCGACGAGCGTGCGGCTCGCCGTCTCGACGCGCGACACCGGCGCCACGGGGCACTGGGTCGACGTCTGGGTGACCGACAACGGCCGGGGCGGCGCATCGACGGTGCCCGGGCACGGACTCGCCGGACTCGCCGAGCGGGTCAACGGTCTGCGCGGACTGTTCGTGGTCGACAGCCCCGCCGGCGGCCCGACGACGATCGGCGCGCACATCCCGTACAGCCCGCTGGTCGGGTAGCCGCGAGCCGCGCCGGCGGTCGAGCGACGACGGCACCGGGGCGTTCGAGCGGCGACGGAGGGGCAAGACCCCGCCCCGGCGCACGCCCGCCCCGGGTCGTCCGCCCCCGATAATGTGGGGGGCATGACCGACTCGGCCCGGCCCCTCCGCATCGTCCTCGCCGAAGACTCGGTGCTCCTGCGCGAGGGGCTCGTGCGCCTCTTCGACGAGGCCGGCTTCGAGACGGTCGCCGCCTACGGCGAAGCCGACTCCCTGCTCGCCGCGATCGACGAGACGGATCCCGACCTCGCCGTGCTCGACGTGCGCATGCCGCCCACGTTCCGCGACGAGGGCGTTCGCGCGGCGATCGAGCTGCGCAAGCGCCGCCCCGGACTCGGCGTGCTGCTGCTCAGCCAGTACGTCGAGGGCACGTACGCGCACGAGCTCCTCTCGTCGGGCGAGGGGGGCATGGGCTACCTGCTGAAAGACCGGGTGGCCTCCCTCGACGAACTCGAGGACGCGGTCGAACGGGTCAGCGAGGGCGGCACGGTGCTCGACCCCCAGGTCGTGCGCGAACTGCTCGCCCGGCGCAGCGACCCGCTCGCCACCCTGACCCCGCGCGAGCGGGAGGTCATGGAGCTCATGGCCGAGGGCCGCACGAATGCCGGCATCGCGAAGCAGCTCTTCATCGGGGTCGGCGCGGTCGAGAAGAACGTGACGTCGATCTTCCAGAAGCTCGGCCTCGAGGATTCGGGCACCGATCACCGGCGCGTCCTCGCGGTGCTCACCTGGCTGCAGCGCTGAACGCTCACCGCGTCGTGCCCCGCAGCGGTGCGTGGGCGGCGAACACTCCGCGATAGCTGCGATAGCCCCGTAGCATCCAGAGCACGAACTGGGCGACGGCGGCGAGCGCGCCGAGGGCGATCGACCACGCGATCGACCCGGTCGCAGGGAAGACCAGCGCGCCGATGAAGAGGCCGACGAGCGCCGTGTTCACCACGAGCATGACCATCATCGAGCTCGCGAACACCTGCGAACGATCGCGCGCCGCGAACGGGAAGTAGGTCGTCTTCGCGCCGGCCTCGTCGTCGGTCGTACCGGTCATGAGATAGGGCTCGATGCCGGGGTCGAGATCCACGTACGCCCGGCGGAGGCGGTTCATCGCGAGGACGTAGACGAGGTCCTCGGTCGCCGTGTTGAACACCCGCAGCTGGGTGATCACCCCGAGCAGCACCAGCAGTGCGAGCACCCCGAGGGCGGCCGCGCCGAACCACCCGCGGAAGCCGGTCGCGTTGCCGAGCACGCCGAGCGAGACGAGTCCCGCCGACACGAGGGTGAGGAAGATCGCGATGCGGGTGAGCACCTCGCTCTGCGTGGTGCTCCTCGATGCGAGCAGGCTCCAGTGCTCGGTCGCGAGCATCTGCGCGCGCAGCGATCGCTGCGCATCGCTCAACGATGCGGTGTCGCCGTGGGTCGACGGCTCGGGCTCGGGTTCGACCGTCGCCATATCGGCATTCTCCACCCGGGCCGGGCGGCCCGCCATCATCGCGGCGTGTTCAGTCGTCGGAGTCGTCGCGGCGCGCGCCTCGATGCAGCTCGATGACCTTGGTCTCGCCGGGGGAGTCGGGGTCGTCGGTGATCGGCTCATCGGCCATGAACTGCCGGATGATGTGCGCGAGCTCGCCGGGGTGGCTGAAATTGATGGCGTGCGCCGCGCCCTCCATCACGACGACGATCACGTCGGTGTCGACATGGGCGACGACCTCGTGCACGCGCGCCGGGTCGGGCATGAGCGGGTCGCGGTCGCCGATGACGGCCAGGATCGGCACCGGCAGCGAGAGGAGGCGCTCGAGCGTGGGGTACCGGGTCAGTGCGCCGAACATCTTGACGGTGCTCGCGACGCCGAACTTCAGGTAGTCGGGTGCGGCGACGCGCACCATGCGCTTCGGCTCGCGGCCGCCGTCGCGCGCGAGCTGCACCATCGCGCGGGCGAGGGGCTGGTTGTGGTAGCCGCCGGCCGGCGAGACGAGGATCGCCCGCTCGAGACGGTCGGGGAAGTGGTGGCCGAACTCGCAGATCACCGGGCAGCCCATCGAGTTGCCCACGAGGGTGGCCTTCTCGATGCCGCGGTCGTCGAGGAACCTGGCGGCCGCCTCTGCGAGCGAGCCCAGGGTGAGGCCTTCCGAGCGCGAGCGCCGTGCGCTGCGCCCGAAACCCGGCAGGTCGGGCACGAGCGTGTGGAAGTCGTCGGCGAGGAGTTCGGCGGTGGGCAGCAGGTAATGCCCCGACAGCCCGAACCCGTGCACGTGCATGACGACGGCAGCGCCGGGCGGCGGCGCCGGCGACTCCCGGTAGAAGACGTCGAGGCCGTCGACGTTGGTCCAGTGCTCGGCGAGCTTCGACTGCGGGCGCTTGGGCGTCTTGCGCTCCCGATGCCGGTTCGAGGCTGCCTCTGTGCTCGCCATCGTCGCATCCCCTTCCGTCGTGCCGCCCGGTCGGTTTCGGGCCCTGGGACGATTCTCGCGCACCCGCGGCACGTGCGGTTCGTGCGAACCGCGTGAAATCCCGCCCGCTGCCGCGTCGGAGACGGCTCGGGCCCGGACGCCGGGCCACCGGGGCGCCCGGCGTGCGGCATCCGGGCCCGTCAGCCCGTCGGGAGTCGCCTACTCGACGGCGATGTGCGAGAACAGGAACCAGCGGTCCTTGTCGAGGCCGCGACGGATCTCGATCACCACGTCCTGGCTGGCGGGGTCGAGGTCGGCGAGCCCGTCGATCGCGGCGTTGACCTTCTCGGTCGCGAGGTCGATCTGGGTCACGACGCCCGTGATCGCCTCCTCGTACGAGAGGAAGCCGAGCTTCGGGTCCTTGGCGCCGCTCTTCGCGGCGACGGTCCCGAGGCGCCCGTCGATCGGCAGCCCGAGGGCGACGACGCGTTCGGCCGCGAGGTCGGCCCACTCCTGCGCGTGGGCGACGACGTCGTCGAGCAGTTCGTGCACGGCGATGAAGTTCGCGCCGCGAACGTGCCAGTGCGCCTGCTTGCCGTTGACGACGAGGGCGACGAGCTCATGCACGACGGGGGTGAGGTACTGGGCGACGCCTGCGGCGACGTCGGCGTTCGAGCCGGTCTTCGGTGCGGTCTGGATGTCGGTCATCGTGTCCACCTTCCCTGGAGTATGTCCTCCTCAACGCTACGCACCTGCCCCGGTATTTCAAGGAAGGGTAGGCAGGGCTGGCTTCATGACACGGCATGGCCGACAATGACCGGATGTCGCGGCCCAGTGCCGCGCGTCATGCTCGCGTTCCTTGCCGTCGAACCGATAATTTGGCCGCACGAACGAAAGGGTCTGCCATGTACTTCCTCAACAGCGTGTGGGACTGGTTCTGGTTCCTCTTCTGGATGTTCGCCTACGTGGCGTACATCTTCGCGCTCGTCTACATCCTCATCGACATCTTCCGCGACCACGAGCTGAACGGGTGGGCCAAGGCGGCCTGGACGATCTTCCTGATCTTCGTGCCGTTCATCACCGCGCTCGTGTACCTGATCGCGCGCGGCAACGGCATGGCGGAGCGTGCGGGGCGCAAGCAACGCGAGTACCAGGAGTACAGCGAGGAGTACATCCGCTCGGTCTCGTTCGCGAATCCCGCCGACGAGATCGCGAAGGCGAAGGCGCTGCTCGACGCGGGCACGATCACGCAGGGCGAGTTCGAGGCGATCAAGAACAAGGCGATCGGCAACAAGTACTGAGCAGGAGAACGGTACTGAGCCGGAGATACCAGAACGGCCCCGCGACGGTGTCGCGG
>NZ_JBSHHD010000056.1:0-13694 GCF_053618155.1 Agromyces sp. NPDC055658
GGGCGGGGCCCCCCGCGGGCCGGCCCCGGGGCGGGGGGGGGGGGGGGGGGGGGGGGCGCCCCCGGTGCCCCGCCGGCCCCGCCCCCACGTCGATGAGCGGGTTGCCGAGGTGGGCGAGCACGTCGTCCTTGAACGCCCGCACGGCGCGGTCGTCGCGCTCGACGACGGGGTACTCGACGGGGGTCACGTCGGATGCGTCGGTGGTGAGCTCGCGCCCCTCGGCGATCCACAGGTCGCGACCGCCGTCGAGCAGGCGCACGTCCTCGTGGCCGAAGAGCGTGAACACCCAGAGCGCGTACGCCGCCCACCAGTTGTTCTTGTCGCCGTAGACGACGACGGTCGTGTCGCGGGCGATGCCCTTCGAGCCGAGGAGCGCGGCGAACTGCTCGGCATCGACGTAGTCGCGGACGACCGGGTCGTTGAGGTCGGTGTGCCAGTCGATCTTCACCGCACCGGGGATGTGGCCGGTCTCGTAGAGCAGCACGTCCTCGTCGGACTCGACGACGACGAGGCCGGGTTCGCCCAGGTGTTCGGCGAGCCAGGCGGTGGAGACGAGACGCTCGGGATGGGCGTACTCGGCGAACTTCGCGGCGGAGTCGAACTCGGCGGACATGGGGGCCTCCTGTGGTCGCCCGGTCGGGCGGGGTGATCGGGGGAGCGGACTAGGCTGATGACCTGTCCACCCTCCGAATCTACGCGGCCCGCGGGGCGCAGTCACAGCACCCGTCATCCGGTGCAACACGGGAGCTCTCCAGCATGACCACGGCCTCCAGCCAGGCGCCCATCCACCTCGTCGACCGCAATCCGTCGATCTCGGGGACAGAGATCGCGGCCGAGCTCGTGCCACCGCCGCAGTTCGAGCACGCCTCGTTCGAGTCCTACCGGCCCGACCCCGACTTCCCCTCGCAGCAGGCGGCGCTCGACCGGCTGAACCAGTTCGCCGGCGCGTGGCGAGCCGCCCAGCGTCCCGGCGGGTTCTTCTCGCGCAAGCGGCCCGCGCGCATCGAGCTGCCCGGCGTCTACCTCGACGGCGGCTTCGGCGTCGGCAAGACCCACCTGCTGGCCTCGCTCTGGCACGTGGCGCACGGCCCGAAGTACTTCGGCACCTTCATCGAGTACACGGCCCTCGTCGGGGCCCTCGGCTACGCGCAGGCGGTCGAACTGCTGCGCGGGGCCAAGCTCATCTGCATCGACGAGTTCGAACTCGACGATCCCGGCGACACGATGCTGATGACGCGGTTCCTCGGTGAGCTCATGGCCGGCGGCACGCGCGTCGCCGCGACGAGCAACACCCCGCCGAATGCGCTCGGCGAAGGGCGCTTCGCGGCGGCCGACTTCCTCCGCGAGATCCACGCGCTCTCGTCGAACTTCGAGACGCTCCGCATCGACGGACTCGACTATCGCCGGCGCGACACCGAAGGGCATGCGGTCGTCGCGGGCGACGACGCCGCCGTGCGGCGCACGGCCGGCGCGCTGGCCGAGCGCGGCCATCGTGTCTCGCTCGACGGGTTCGACGAGCTCATCGCCCACCTCGCGACCGTGCACCCGTCGAAGTACGTGCGACTCGTCGAGGGGCTCGACACGATCGCGCTCACCGGCGCCCACGAACTCCACGACCAGAACGCGGCGCTGCGCCTCGTCGCGTTCATCGATCGCGTCTACGACGCCGAGGTGCCGGTCGTCGCGAGCGGCGTCGCCCTCGACGAGGTGTTCGACGCCGAGATGATGGCCGGCGGCTACCGCAAGAAGTACCTCCGGTCGATGAGCCGCATGATCGCGCTGACGTCGGGCGAGCTGCCCCCGCACGACTGATCGGGGCACTCCCGCAGCCGATTCACCGTGCCGTCGAGGCATCCCGAAATCTGCTGTTCACACGAGACGCCCGACCGTAACGACCCCGAAACACAACGACGAATCGATCGAAACGCCCACTCGTGACACTTGCGGCACAGGTTCCCCCCACGACCTGCATCCGAGAGAGGTTCGAGAGATGGATCAAGGCAACACCGCGTTCCTGTTGATCTCGGCGGCACTCGTGCTGCTGATGACCCCTGGGCTCGCGTTCTTCTACGGCGGCCTCGTCAAGGCGAAGAGCGTCATCAGCATGATGATGATGAGCTTCGGCGCGATGGGCCTCATCGGCGTCCTCTGGGTGCTCTACGGCTACGCGATCGCCTTCCCCGGCTCGGAGGGCCTCGTGCCGCCGTGGTCGATCGACTGGTCGGCGATCGGGCTCGAGAGCCTCCTCGAGACGCCCGAGGGCGCGGCGTACCCCCCGCTCGCGTTCGTGGCGTTCCAGGCGACTTTCGCGATCCTCACCGTCGCGCTCATCTCCGGCGCCATCGCCGACCGTGCCAAGTTCGGCGGCTGGATGGTGTTCGCCGGGATCTGGGCGACGATCGTCTACTTCCCGGTCGCGAGCTGGGTGTTCAACTTCGGCCTCGCCGAGGACGGCAGCTTCGCCTACGGCGGCTGGATCACGTACGGCCTGCAGGAGGCGTTCGGCGTCGGCGCGATCGACTTCGCGGGCGGCACGGCGGTGCACATCAACGCCGGCGCTGCGGCGCTCGCCCTCGCGCTCGTGCTCGGCAAGCGGGTCGGGTTCTCGAAGGGCGCGCACGTCCCGCACAACCCGCCGTTCGTGCTCCTCGGCGCTGGCCTGCTCTGGTTCGGATGGTTCGGCTTCAACGCCGGCTCGGAGCTCGCAGCCGACGGCACCGCGGCGCTCGCGTTCGTGAACACGATCGCCGCGCCCGCCGCGGCGCTCCTCGCCTGGCTGCTCGTCGAGAAGATCAAGGACGGCAAGCCGACGTCCGTCGGCGCCGCCTCGGGCGCCGTCGCCGGTCTCGTGGCGATCACGCCCGCCTGCGCCTCGCTGACGCCGATCTGGGCGATCGTGCTCGGCCTGATCGCCGGTGCCGTCTGCGCCCTCGCGATCGACCTCAAGTTCAAGTTCGGCTTCGACGACTCGCTCGACGTGGTGGGCATCCACCTCGTCGGCGGCCTGATCGGCACGCTGTACCTCGGCATCTTCGCGAACGGGACCGGTCTCATCTACAGCGGCAACTTCACGCAGCTCGCCGTGCAGGCCATCGCGGCCGTCTCGGTGCTCGTGTACTCCTTCGCACTGACCTTCGGCATCGGCACGCTCATCCAGAAGACGATGGGCTTCCGGGTGAAGAACGAGGACGAGATCGCCGGCATCGACACCGTCGTGCACGGCGAGGACGCCTACAAGCTCGAGACCGTCTGACGCGAGTCATCGAGCCTCGGCCGGCCGACGGCGGTGGGGTAGTGTGCCCGGTGTGACTGACACCGGCCGCCTCCTCACCGCCGTCGGCCGTTTCCTGCGGGCGCTCGGTTCGGGCGGTTCGAAGACATCGGCCGCGCCACGGACGACGACCGGGCGGGATGCCTCGCCGGCGCGGCTCGCCGATGGCGAGCCCTCCCCGGGGCAGACGGGATCCGATGCGACCGTCGAGGTCGATCCGCGGCGCCTCCGGGGAGTCCGGCTCGGTTACGCGCCGAGTCGCGACGGCGATCCCGATCCCGGTGAGGTCGTCTGGACGTGGGTGCCCTACGAGGAGCGCGACGGCCGGGGCAAGGACCGTCCGGTCGTGATCGTGGCGGCGTCGGGGGCGGGGGACTTCCTCGCCGTGCAACTCACGAGCAAGCCGCACGACGGCGACCGCGACTACGTCTCGCTCGGCGAGGGCGCCTGGGACGCCGAGGGGCGGCCGAGTTGGGCGAAGACCGATCGCGTCTTCAGGGTGCGCACCGGCGGCATGCGGCGCGAGGCCGCCTCGCTCGACGCCGAGCGCTACACGCGGGTGGCCGATGCGCTCAATCGCCGCTACGGCTGGAGCTGATCGCCGACCTCGAAACGATGAACGTCCGTATCCCACCCGGTTTGGTCGAATCTCCGCAGCGGCAGCACGACGGGCCGCATGGCGGCTGGGGACCTGTTTCGAACGGATGCAACGAGGAGCCGGAATGTCGCAGGCTTTTGAGAGGACGGTTGGTGTGATCGGCGGGCTGGCGCTCGTCGGCCTGAACATCGCCGTCGTCGCGTTCTTCGTTCTCTGGCAGATCGCGGACACTGCTGCGATCAATCACATGGAGTCCGCGTCCGGCTGGGACGCGTCGCGAATGCCGCCGAACGCCAACCTGCTCTGGCTGGCAGCCAACGCCTCGGTGTTCATGGTGTCGGTCGTGGACGCATTGGCGATCTTCATCGTGGCGATCCTCGTGAAGGCGAATCGCAGGGCTCAGGCCATGGCGGCAGATCATGCGGGCCGAACGCATTCGGTGCGTTGACTTCCGGCAGACACGTGCAGCCACGTGCCATCGGCGCGGAACGCGGTGTCTCGCTGTCGGCGTGCGGCGTGCTCGAGGGGTTCCGAATCGGATGCGGCCGTGAAATGCGGAAACCCCCGGGCTACCGGGGGCTTCTCGTTGTGGGCGATGCCGGGCTCGAACCGACGACCTCTTCCGTGTGAAGGAAGCGCGCTACCAGCTGCGCCAATCGCCCAAGTGGGTTTCGGTCTCCGTTGCGGTGACCGGACTCGATACTAGCCGACGGAGCAGGGCGAATGCACATCGAGCTGCCGCCGGGCGCGGCGCGGGGGTGCCGCTTCGATCGACACGCCCGGGAATCATGGGACGAATGGCACTGTGACCGGGGAGAACATCGCGCGAGGCCCGCTCGGTTTGTGAATCGCTCGAAGTGTGTATAAAGTCTTCTCTGCACGCAGAAATGCGGAGCAACGCGGATGTGGCGCAGTTGGTAGCGCATCACCTTGCCAAGGTGAGGGTCGCGAGTTCGAGTCTCGTCATCCGCTCTGATCAGGGTCGGGCGAAAGCCCGGCTCCTGTTCTTTGGTGGTGAACCCATGAACGGTGGATTGGCCGAGAGGCGAGGCAGCGGCCTGCAAAGCCGTATACACGGGTTCGAATCCCGTATCCACCTCCAAGCCGAGATCCTCCCATCTCGACTCGGGCGATTGGCGCAGCGGTAGCGCGCTTCCCTGACACGGAAGAGGTCACTGGTTCGATCCCAGTATCGCCCACCACAATGAAAGCCCCGGCTCAGCCGGGGCTTTTCTCGTCGCTGCGGCGACCGCAGTGCGAGGTTCGGCGCTGGCGCGAGACATCCCCGTCGCGGCGAGCCGGAGCGGTGGGCCGGACCCCGGTGACCGGCTTTCGCTTTCACCGGGATCCGGTGGGCCGACATGGTCGGTCCACGGGGAATTGTCCCCCGAATCACCTACTTCGGGGTACACCCCCGTTCGGGGCAATCGGTTGCGGGGCGGTGCGACCCGGGTCCAACCGGTCCGCACCGCCCGCGGCGTCAGGGCTGCGCCCAGGCGCCCGGAGCAGGCGGCGCGACGACCGGCGGCCGGTCGTCGCACGTGATCGTGTTCGGGAGCTCCCACGGTGCGAGCCACGGTCCCGTCGTGCCGCCGCCGTCGTTGCCGCCGAGATCGGCGACCGAGAACTCCGAGCCCGATGGCGGGAAGTTGAACGCGCCGCAGTTGTTGATGCCGACCGCGCCGACGTTGCGCGCGTCGACGTTCTCGAACGAGGCGCTGCCGGCCGTCCGGGCGCTGAGCACGGAGGTGCCCGTGCCGTCGATGCGGAGGTCGCGGAATGCGACGTGCTCGATCCGATGGCGGTCCTTCACAGGCCAGTCGGTCACGAGCATGATCGCGTTGTAGGTGCTGTCGAGGTAGTGGTCGCCCGACACCGTGATGTCTGCCCCCTCGATCGACCGGTCGAGTGCGAAGAACCAGATCGCGCCGAGCCCGATGTTCCAGTTCAGCTCGTACGTGCCGGCGCGCACCGTCGTGTTGTCGGTGATCGCGAGCGTGCCGGCGAACGCCTCGGCACCGAAGCGGGCTCCGATGTGGATGCCGCTGCCTTCGCGGATCGGGTCGGCGACGAGGTTGCCGGAGACGGTGTTGTCGGTGCCGCCGTAGATCGCGATGCCGTTCGCGAGGGTCGGCGTCTGCACGGTGTTGCGTGCGAAGGCGTTGCGCACGTTCGCGGTGCCCTCCGACCACATCGCGAGCGCGTCGTCGCCGGTGTTGCGGACGAAGTTGTGCTCGACGAGCGAGTCGGTGACGCCGCGGTGCAGGTTCAGTCCGTCGGCGACCTGGTCGACGATGATGTTGTCGCGCACCACGAGGCCGCTCATCGGGCCGTCGAACCACATTCCGACCTTGGTGTGCTCGATGTACAGCCCCTCGATCGTCGAGTCGCTCATCGCGCCCCCGACGCCGTTCACCTGGTCGGTGTCGATCCGTTCGGCGACGTCGCCGCGAACGGTGAAGCCCGACAGGTGCACGTTCGTGCTGCCGCCGTCCGACGCGTCCTTGCCGTAGAAGCCGACGCCCGTGTGCACCGAGCCGTCGGGTGAGGGCTCGTCGAGTGCGACCTCGGAACCGCGGACGACGGTGTACCAGCTGCCGGCCCCCTCGATCGTGACGTCGTCGACGATGATGTGGCGATCGACGCGGAAGGTTCCGGGCGGAAGGTACACGGGCACGTCCTTGCGCTTGGCGAACGCGATCGCACGGTCGATCGCATCGGTGGCGTCGCGCCGCCCGGTGGGGTCGGCGCCGAACGCGAGCACGTTGGCGGCCTCGACCCGGACGTGCGGCGCCCCGACGAACTCGGTGTCGACGAGGTCGATCGTCGTGAGCGCGGCGCTCGAGCCCGCGGGGGCGGTGAGCCGGAGGATGTCGCCCGCCCGGTAGGTCTTCTTGAGCAGCAGGCGCTGCTCGTCGTAGAAGTGCATCGGGCGGAACGGCTTCTGCACCTCGAACCCGTCGCCCGGCACGCAGCCGCACTCGGTGATCCACCAGTCGGGGTGGAGGAGCCCGGCGTTCGGATCGTTCGTGAACGGGTACTGGTTGTAGAGCCACGAGTACTCGCTGGTGAGGGTCATCGAGCGCTGCTGCTTGCCGTTGACCGTGACCTCGAGCGGAGCCTCGATGCCGCCGCCGCCCGGCGCGTCGGGGATGGAGTAGCGCACCGTGATGGCGTTCGTGCGCTCCGGCAGCGCGAACTCGACGTAGTCGCCAGGGGCGAGCTGCACGGCCGACCGACCGGAGGCCTCGGCCGCGAGGGTGTAGGCGTCCCGGACCGGTTCGAGGACCGTGCCGTTCGTCGTCGCGTGCTCGGCCTCCTGCTCGAGGAAGGCCACGTCGGCGCCGCGGCCGGCGACGAGCGCCGGGTCGAGCCCGGCGCGGGTGACGTGCACGGCGGCTGCCGGGGGCGTCGAGGCCGGTGCGGCGATCGCCGCGGCGGGGGCGGTGAGGAGCGCCGTCGCGGCGACGGCGATCACGATGGTCGCGGCGGCGGCGGCGGCGCCGCTCGATCGTATCGATGAGGTGGGGGAGCGGCGGGTCATGTCGGCACGGGTCCTCTCGAGTCGTGTGCGCCATCGGACAGCTCGCGGGCACTGCACGGCCCGGATGCGGCCGACTGTAGGAGCGCTGCCCGATGTCGCACAAGGCACTGATGTGAAATGTCGATGAAGTGTCGAGTTCTTGCGCGATCGGACGCAAGCGGGTGCAAGCCCTCGTGCGCCGAGGCATCCGATCGCACGCAACTCGGCGCAAGCCGTGCGCCGGAGCGAGGGTCGGCGGCCGACTACAGTTGAAGGGTTCGTTTCAAGAGAATCCAAGGAGTGGATCCAGGTGGCTGACGGCTTCGAGCTCTTCACCGACCGATCCGTTGTCGCGATGCGCGTCAACGGCGAGCTCAAGGACCTCGCCACGACGGTGACGGACGCCGACGTCGTCGAACCGGTCACCATCGACTCGCCCGACGGCCTGAACATCCTGCGCCACTCGACTGCGCACGTCCTGGCGCAGGCCGTGCAGAACGTCAACCCCGAGGCGAAGCTCGGCATCGGTCCGCCCGTCACCGACGGCTTCTACTACGACTTCGACGTCGAAGAGGCGTTCTCGACCGACGACCTGAAGGCCCTCGACAAGGAGATGGCGCGCATCATCCGTGCCGGCCAGCGCTTCGTGCGCCGGGTCGTCACCGACGACGAGGCGCGCGCCGAGCTCGCGAACGAGCCGTACAAGCTCGAGCTCATCGGGCTCAAGGGGGCGGCTTCGACCGGCGGTGACAACGAGAACGTCGAGGTCGGCGCGGGCGAGCTGACGATCTACGACAACGTCGACCCCAAGACCGGCGAGGTCGCCTGGAAGGACCTGTGCCGCGGGCCCCACCTGCCGAACACCCGCATGATCGGCAACGGATGGGCGCTGCAGCGCGTCGCCGGCGCCTACTGGCGCGGCAGCGAGAAGAACCCGCAGCTCCAGCGCATCTACGGCACCGCATGGCCGACGAAGGACGAGCTGCGTGCGTACCAGCACCGCCTGGAGGAGGCGGCCAAGCGCGACCACCGCAAGCTCGGCAAGGAACTCGACCTGTTCAGCTTCCCCGACGAGATCGGCTCGGGCCTGTCGGTGTGGCACCCCAAGGGCGGCATCGTGCGCGGTGAGATGGAGCAGCACGCCCGTCGCCGCCACGTCGAGGGCGGCTACACCTACGTGTACACGCCCCACATCTCGAAGGAGGACCTCTTCCTCCAGTCGAACCACCTGGTCACCTACCGCGAGGGGATGTTCCCGCCCATCGTCATGGACGAGGAGCGCGACGCCGAGGGCAACGTCACGAAGCAGGGCCAGGACTACTACCTGAAGCCGATGAACTGCCCGATGCACATCCTCATCTACAAGGAGCGCGCGCGCAGCTACCGCGACCTGCCGATGCGGCTCGCGGAGAACGGCACCGTGTACCGCAACGAGCTCTCTGGCGCCCTGCACGGCCTCACTCGCGTGCGCGGGTTCACCCAGGACGACTCCCACCTGTTCGTCACCCCCGAGCAGCTCGAGGAGGAGACGACCCGCGTGCTCGAGTTCGTCATCTCGATGCTGCGCGACTTCGGCCTCGAGGACTTCGAGCTCGAGCTCTCGATGCGCGACGACGAGAAGTCGAAGTGGATCGGTACCGACGAGTTCTGGGAGTACTCGACGAACGCGCTGCGCAACGTCGCCCTCGCGAGCGGGCTGAAGCTGACCGAGGTGCCCGGCGAGGCGGCGTTCTACGGCCCGAAGATCGACCTCAAGACCCGCGACGCGATCGGTCGCACCTGGCAGCTGTCGACCGTGCAGGTCGACCCCAACCTGCCCGAGCGGTTCGAGCTCGAGTACATGGGCCCCGACGGCGAGAAGCACCGGCCGATCATGATCCACCGAGCGCTGTTCGGCTCGATCGAGCGCTTCTTCGCGATCCTGCTCGAGCACTATGCCGGGGTCTTCCCGGTGTGGCTCGCGCCGGTGCAGGTCGTCGGCATTCCCGTCGCCGACGAGTACGCGCCGTATCTCGGGGCGATCATCGAGCAGCTGAAGGGCTTCGGCGTGCGCGCCGAGCTCGACGTGAGCGACGATCGCATGCAGAAGAAGATCCGCACCCACACCACCCAGAAGGTGCCGTTCCAGCTCATCGCGGGAGACAACGACCGCTCGGGCGAGACGGTCAGCTTCCGGTTCCGCGACGGCAGCCAGGAGAACGGGGTGCCGATCGCCCGGGCGATCGACCTCGTGCGAGCGGCGATCGCCGACCACCGCCAGGTCACCACCCGCGACGACCTCTTCGCATGACCAGCTACGGGGCCGACGAGTTCGACGGGGTGCCCACGGATGCCTCGGCCGACCTGGCCGGCGTGCCCGACGCGTTCCAGCGACTCTGGACCCCGCATCGGCTCGTTTACATCCAGCAGGGCCAGCAGCCCGACGAGCACGCCTGCCCGTTCTGCCGAGCGCCCGAGATGAGCGACGAGCAGTCGCTCATCGTCGCGCGCGGGGAGCACGCCTACGTCCTGCTCAACCTGTTCCCCTACAACTCGGGCCACCTGCTGGTCTGCCCGTACCGCCATATCGCGACCTACGACGAGGCGAACGCCGACGAGGTCGCCGAGATCGGCGAGCTCACGCAGACCGCCATGCGCGTCGTCAAGCAGGTCTCGAAGTGCGACGGGTTCAACATCGGCATGAACCAGGGGCGCATCGCGGGTGCCGGCATCGCCGAGCACCTGCACCAGCACATCGTGCCGCGCTGGGCGCTCGACTCGAACTTCTTCCCGATCATCGCGGGCACGAAGGCGCTGCCGCGGCTGCTCGGCGAGGTGCGGCAGGAGATCGCGGACGGCTGGCCCGCCCCGGCCGGATAGGCCTCCGGTCGGTCGAGTGGCGACGGAGCGGCGTCTCGAGACCATCGCGGGATGGTCTCGAGTCGGCGCCTCGCGCCTGCTCGACCGACCTCGGGTCAGCGAACCTGCCGCACCTCGAACTGCATGCGCGGATTCGCGTAGAACTCCTGCGACTCGACGAGCTGCAGCTCGCGTTCGCCCGACTCGTGCGTGGTCGCCAGCAGGTCGTAGACGCTCGAGATCGTGCGGGCGAGGGCATCGGCGGCGTCGCCCGTGCGGCGATAGTGCGCGGTGAAGAGCGCCGCCGTGACATCCCCTGAGCCGTTCGCCTTGAGCGGCAGGTGCGGGGTCTGCGCGAGCCATGCGCCGCGCTCGTCGACCGCGAGCATCTCGATCGTGCCGGGCGTGCGGTCGGGCCGCTCGACGCTCGTGACGAGCACCGTCGACGGCCCCGACGCGCGCGCCAGGTCGACCGACGCGAGGGTGGACTCGAGCGTGTCGGGTTCGGTGCCGGTCAGGTAGCCGAGTTCGAACTGGTTCGGGGTGATGAGGTCGGCCGCCGGCACGACGCGCTCGCGGAGCAGCACCGGGATCGCGGGGGCGACGAAGCATCCCGACTTCGCATTGCCCATCACGGGGTCGCAAGCGTAGATCGCCGACGGGTTCGCCGCCTTCACCCGCGACACGGCGTCGAGGATGACGTCGGCGATGCCGTCGCTGCCCTGGTAGCCGCTCAGCACGACGTCGATGCCGCCGAGCACGCCGCGCTCCTCGATGCCCGTGATGACCTCGCGGACGTCGTCGGGGGAGATGAGAGGCCCGCGCCAGGCGCCGTAGCCGGTGTGGTTCGAGAAGTTCACCGTGTAGACGGGGAGCACCTCGACGCCGATGCGCTGCAGGGGGAACACGGCCGCGGAGTTGCCGACGTGGCCGTAGGCGACCGCCGACTGGATCGAGAGGATCTTCACCGTTCGATCATCGCATCTCCGACGAGCGCGCCCGCGCGACGGGTGCCTCCGGGCTCGACACCGCTCGGATCGAGGCCGCGACGTCGGCCGCGAGCTTCGCCAGGTCGGCATCGTCGAGATCGTGCACCGTGAGCCGCAGCCGATCCGACGGCGCCCGGTCGCCGAGGGCGAACTCGTCGCCGGGTCGGGCCAGCCAGCCCCGGCGCATGAGCTGCTCGGCGACGTCCCTGGCCGGAGCGTCGAGCCCCACCCAGACGTTGAGCCCGTCGCCCGGGGCCGTCGGCACGCCGGCCGCCGTCAGCAGTGCTGCGAACTCGGCGTTCCGGGCGGCGTAGTGCTCGCCTGCGGTGCGGATGCCATGGGCGACGGCCGGGTCGGTCGCCAGCGCGTGCACGAGGCGCTGCAGCAGATGGCTCACCCACGTCGTGCCCGGAGTCAGCCGCATCGCGAGGCGGTCGGCGGTCTCGGGGTCGGAGGCGGACACCGCCAGGCACATGTCGGGGCCGAGGAATTTCGAGACGGACCGCACGAGCGCCCAGCGGCGGTGCTCGGGGCCGATCAGCGAATGGAACGGCTGACGCGAGAGGAGCGAGTAGTGGTCGTCCTCGATGACGAGCACGTACGGGTGGTCGCGCAGCACGGCGCGCAGTTCGGCGGCGCGTGCGGCCGTGAGGCTCGCACCGGTCGGGTTCTGGGCGCGCGGCGTGCAGATGACGGCGCGCACCCCCTGCTCGAGCGCGGCGCGCAGCCCGTCGACCGTCATGCCCTCCTCGTCGACGGCCACCGGCACGGGGCGGTAGCCGGCGACCCGCACCGTGTGGATGCTCGTGAGGAAGCACGGATCTTCGAGGGCGACGGCGTCGTCGCGCGTGAGCGCCTGCGCGAGCAGTCGCTCGACCGCGTCGGCGGCACCGCTCGTGACGGTCAGGCGCATCGGGGTGCCGGGTGGGAGGTCGCCGCGCATCCAGTCGTCGGCCCAGCGTTCGAGTCCGGGGTCGATGACCGGTTCGCCGTAGAGCACCGGGCGTCGGGCGATGCTCGCGAGCACCGGCGAGGGATCGGGGATGCGCGAGGCATCCGGATTGCCCGTGCCGATGTCGCGCAGCGCGGTGTCGGCGGCGAAGCCCTCCTGGGCGACGGGTGCCGAGCCCGCGACGCGGGTGCCGCCACGGCCGAGCGTCACGACGATGCCTGCGCTGGTGAGTTGCCGGTATGCGGCCACGGCGGTGTTGCGATTGACGCCGAGTTGCTCGGCGAGGCTGCGCACCGGTGGGAGCGCGTCGCCCGGGCGCAGTGCCCCGCGCTCGACCAGGGCGCGCAGGCTCTCCGCGATCTCAGCCGCCGATCGTCCCTCGATGTCGATGATCACGTCACCGCCCTTTCGTCGTTCTCCGACCATGCTATCTTTTGGCCTAGGTCAATCATTCCGTTGGTCTGTTCTGAAGCGCGAGTCGCTGCGCGCTCATCGAAAGGATTCCCCGTGACCGTACCCGAGACGGGCTCGAGCCGCGTGAAGCGCGGCCTCGCCGAGATGCTGAAGGGCGGCGTCATCATGGACGTCGTCACCCCCGAGCAGGCCCGCATCGCCGAGGACGCCGGCGCGGTCGCCGTGATGGCGCTCGAGCGCGTGCCCGCCGACATCCGCGCCCAGGGCGGCGTCGCCCGCATGAGCGACCCCGACCTCATCGAGGCGATCATCGCCGAGGTCTCGATCCCCGTCATGGCGAAGGCACGCATCGGTCACTTCGTCGAGGCGCAGGTGCTGCAGGCTCTCGACGTGGACTACATCGACGAGTCAGAGGTGCTCTCGCCCGCCGACTACGTCAACCACATCGACAAGTGGAACTTCACGGTGCCGTTCGTCTGCGGTGCGACCAACCTCGGCGAGGCGCTCCGCCGCATCAACGAGGGTGCGGCGATGATCCGCTCGAAGGGCGAGGCCGGCACCGGCGACGTCTCCGAGGCGACGAAGCACATCCGCAAGATCACCTCCGAGATCAACGCGCTCTCGTCGATGACGAAGGACGAGCTGTACGTCGCCGCGAAGGAGCTGCAGGCGCCGTACGAGCTCGTCGCCGAGGTCGCCGAGACCGGCAAGCTGCCGGTCGTGCTGTTCACCGCGGGCGGCGTCGCGACGCCGGCCGACGCGGCCATGATGATGCAGCTGGGGGCCGACGGCGTCTTCGTCGGCTCGGGCATCTTCAAGTCGGGCAACCCCGAGGCCCGCGCCGCCGCGGTCGTCAAGGCCACGACGTTCTACGACGACCCCTCGGTCATCGCCGACGTGTCGCGCGGCCTCGGCGAGGCGATGGTCGGCATCAACGTCGGCGACCTGCCCGCGCCGCACCGACTCGCCGAGCGCGGCTGGTGACGACGACCCTGCGAGCCGGCTCCGTCGACGCGGGGGCGGGCCCCGCCGGCCCCCCCGCGCGCCCCGCGCCCGCGACGGCCCCGCACGGGCTCGCCGCCCTGCGGCACACGCACTGGCTCACCGAC
>NZ_JBSHHD010000057.1:0-13445 GCF_053618155.1 Agromyces sp. NPDC055658
ATCGCGACGAACGCGAGCATCTGCGGGAACATCTGGATGATCAGCAGGGACGTGAGGCCGGCCCGCCGGCCGCTGAAGCGGAACCGGGAGAACGCGTACGCCGCCGCCGGAGGACTCGTGCTCGCCACAGGGACCCGCTGGCCCGGATCCTCCCGCCGCTACCGCAGCGGCCTCGAACCCGCCGACGGCGCGCCCGCCGTCGAGCGCGGCGCGGCCGAGCGCGCCGTCGACGACTGGGACGAGCTCAGCCGGGGCGACGACCCGACCGATGACACGACCGGCCCCGAACCGACCCGCTAGACTTGCGGGCGAAAACCCCCGCACGAAGGAGCATCATGAGCATTGAGACCGCAGATCCCGGCCACGGACACTCGCCCGCGGCGTGGACCTCCGTCACCATCATGCTCATCGCGTTCGTGATCGGCACGGTCGCGTTCTTCCTCGACGCGCAGTGGCTCGTCTGGGCGTCGGCAGGACTCCTCGTCGTCGGCCTCATCGTCGGCTGGGTGCTTGCCCGTGCCGGCTACGGTGTCGGCGGCGCGAAGGTCGCTGAGAAGGCGCACTAGGTGCTGGCCGAGCTGACGGCGAACGCGGTCGCCGACGCGCTCGCGCGCCGTGAGACGCGTCCGCTCGACGAGGTCGAGGCCGCCGCCATGGCTCGCCCGGCCGCACTCGACGCCCTGGCCGCCCTCCGGCCGGCGTCGCACGTCAAGGTCATCGCCGAGATCAAGCGCTCGAGCCCCTCGCGCGGCTCGCTCGCCGCGATCGCCGACCCTGCTGCGCTCGCGCGCAGCTACGAGCTCGGTGGCGCGAGCGCGATCAGCGTGCTCACGGAGCAGCGCAAGTTCGGCGGATCGCTCGCCGACCTCGAGGCCGTGCGCGCCGCGGTCGCGCTCCCGGTGCTGCGGAAGGACTTCATCGCGACGCCGTATCAGGTGTTCGAGGCTCGCGCCGCCGGTGCGGACCTCGTGCTGCTGATCGTGGCCGCGCTCGACGACCGGGTGCTGCGCGAGCTCTTCGACCTCATCGTCGAGCTCGGCATGACGCCGCTCGTCGAGACGCACTCGGCCGACGAGCTCGATCGGGCCGCCGCGCTCGGCGCACGCCTGATCGGCGTGAACGCCCGCGACCTCTCGACCTTCGAACTCGATCGCGACCTGTTCGGCCGACTGGCCGACCGATTCCCGGCCGACGCGATCCGTGTCGCAGAGTCGGCGGTGCTCTCACCGGCCGACGTCGCGCACTACCGCTCTTCGGGCGCCGACGTCGTGCTCGTGGGTGAGGCGCTCGTCACGGGCGACCCGATTGCCAATCTCTCAGCATTCCTGGCGGTGTGACATGGCGCTCAGAGCGCAGACCGGTCCGTACTTCGGCGACTTCGGCGGGCGCTTCGTGCCCGAGTCCCTCGTGGCCGCCCTCGACGAACTGGGTGAGGCGTACGACCTCGCGAAGCTCGATCCGGCGTTCGGCGCCGAACTCGCGGAGCTCGGCCGGAGCTACACGGGCCGGCCGTCGATCATCACCGAGGTGCCGCGGTTCGCGAAGCACGCCGGTGGTGCGCGCATCATCCTGAAGCGCGAAGACCTGAACCACACGGGCTCGCACAAGATCAACAACGTGCTCGGGCAGGCGCTGCTCACGAAGCGCATCGGCAAGCAGCGCGTGATCGCCGAGACCGGTGCCGGCCAGCACGGCGTCGCGACGGCGACGGCGGCGGCCCTCTTCGGGCTCGACTGCACCATCTACATGGGCGAGGTCGACACCGAGCGGCAGGCCCTCAACGTGGCCCGCATGCGCCTGCTCGGCGCCGAGGTCGTCGCGGTCACGGCGGGCTCGCGCACGCTGAAGGACGCGATCAACGAGGCGATGCGGGACTGGGTCACGAACGTCGAGACGACGAACTACATCTTCGGCACGGTCGCTGGCCCCCACCCGTTCCCCGAGATGGTGCGCGACTTCCAGAAGATCATCGGCGAGGAGGCCCGCCAGCAGGTGCTCGACCTCACGGGTTCGCTGCCGACGGCGGTGGCGGCGTGCGTCGGCGGCGGCTCGAACGCGATCGGGATCTTCCACGCCTTCCTCGACGACGAGGGCGTCGGCCTCTACGGCTTCGAGGCCGGCGGCGAGGGCGTCGACACCGAGCGGCACGCGGCCACCATCACGATGGGCCGGCCCGGTGTGCTGCACGGCGCCCGCAGCTACCTCCTGCAGGACGAAGACGGCCAGACGATCGAATCGCACTCGATCTCGGCAGGACTCGACTACCCCGGCGTCGGACCCGAGCACTCCTGGCTCGCCGCCATCGGGCGGGCCGAGTACCGCCCGGTCACCGACGACGCCGCGATGCAGGCGCTGCGCCTGCTCACCCGCACCGAGGGCATCATCCCGGCCATCGAGTCGTCGCACGCGCTCGCGGGCGCACTCGAGCTCGGTCGCGAGCTCGGCGACGGCGCGACGATCCTCGTGAACCTCTCCGGCCGCGGCGACAAGGACATGGACACCGCGGCGCGGTACTTCGAGCTCTACGACGAGGAGGCCGGCGAATGAGCGCCCGCAGCACGGTCGGCCCGGTCATCGCTCGGCGCAACGTCGAGGCATCCGGAGCCCTCATCGGGTACCTCCCGGTCGGATTCCCGACACTCGACGAGAGCGTCGAGGCCGCCGTCGCCCTCGTCGAGAACGGCGTCGACGCGCTCGAACTGGGCCTGCCGTACTCCGATCCCGTGATGGACGGCCCGGTGATCCAGGCGGCGACCCAGCAGGCGCTCGCGAACGGCTTCCGCCTCGCCGACGGCTTCGAGGCCGTCCGGCGCATCACCGAGCGGGTCGACGCTCCGGTGCTCGTCATGACGTACTGGAATCCCGTCGTGCAGTACGGCGTCGAGCGGTTCGCCGACGACCTCGCCGCCGCCGGGGGAGCAGGCCTCATCACGCCCGACCTGATCCCCGACGAAGGCGCCGACTGGATCGCCGCATCCGAGCGAACCGGGCTCGACCGGGTCTTCCTCGCGGCACCGACGTCGACCGATGCGCGCATCGCGCGCGTGGTGGAGGCGAGCCGGGGCTTCGTGTACGCCGTGTCGACCATGGGCATCACCGGTGCGCGCGCCGATGTCGACCGTGCGGCGCGTGGCGTCGTCGAGCGCCTGCAGGCCGCCGGTGCGCCCGCCAGCTGCGTGGGCGTCGGCATCTCGACGGCCGCGCAGGTCGCCGAGGTGCTCGAGTACGCCGAGGGCGCGATCGTGGGCTCGGCGCTCGTGAAGGCCCTCGCCGACGGCGGGGTCCGCGGGGCGGGCGACCTCGCCGCGGAGCTCGCACGCGGCACGGTCGCGAGTTGAAGTACGCTGACTGAGGCCCACGCGGCCGACGTCGCTTCCGAGGAAAGGCAAGATCCCGAGTGATCGCCCCGATCAGCATCCCGAGCCCCGATTACGACTGGCGCACGATCGAGATCCCCGTGCCGTGGGGCATCATCCCGATCCAGACGTACGCGCTGTGCATCCTCGCCGGCATCATCCTGGCCGTGATCATCACCTCGCGGCGTCTCACGAAGCGCGGGGCCGAGCCCGGCGTCGTGCTCGACATCGCACTGTGGGCGGTGCCGCTCGGCATCATCGGCGCCCGTGCGTATCACGTGTTCACGCACCCGGCCGACTACTTCGCCGGGCAGGAGCCGTGGAAGGTCCTCGCGATCTGGGAGGGCGGCAACGCCATCTACGGTGCGCTCATCGGTGGCGCGATCGGTGTGATCATCGGCTGCCGGTTCACCGGACTCCGATTCTGGTCGTTCGCCGACGCGCTCGCGCCGGGCCTGTTGGTCGCCCAGGCCGTGGGCCGGCTCGGCAACTGGTTCAACCACGAGCTGTACGGCGCCCCCACCGACCTGCCGTGGGGTCTCGAGATCGAGTTCGGCAACCCGGCCTGGCCGCAGGGACTCGTCGAGGGGACGCTCTTCCACCCAACGTTCCTCTACGAGCTCATCTGGAACCTCCTCGGCGCTGCCGTGATCGTGATGCTCGAGCGCCGCATCAACCTGCGCTGGGGCAAGGCGTTCGCGATCTACCTCATCTGGTACGGGCTCGGTCGTTCGTTCTTCGAGTCGATCCGCGTCGACCCGAGCGAGATGTTCCTCGGCATCCGCGTGAACGTCTGGACCTCGTTCGCCGCGATCGTGCTCGGCATCGTGCTGTACCTCGTGCAGCGCCGTCGCCACACGGGTGACGAGCCCAGCCCGTACGTTCCCGGACGTGAATGGAAGGGCCCCGACGCTGAGGTAGACTCAGACGAAATCGAGTCCGACTCAGACTCTCTCGACGACGGCGTCGAGGGCGAGAACGACCCCCAGGGCGAGACGGCGGCCACAAGCCCGAGCCGTACCACCTCGTAGGCAGGCCGCCCCACCCGTTCTCCGAAGCGACGCCGCACCATGCGTCGTGCATCCCCGTGTAGGGCCGATGGCGTCCCCGCTTCCCCTTAGTTGATGAGGACGGTTCCCTGTGTCGCTCACTCCTCCCTTCTCGCGGTTCGGAACCGTTCCGCCTGCCCAGGGCATGTACGACCCCGCCGCGGAGAAAGACGCGTGCGGCCTCGCGATGGTCGCCACGCTCCGCGGCACCGCGGGGCATGACATCATCACCGCGGCGCTCGACGCGCTGCGGCATCTCGAACACCGCGGTGCGGTCGGCTCCGACGCCGGCACCGGCGACGGAGCGGGCATCATCACCCAGATCCCCGACGAATTCCTGCGCGCGGTGAGCTCGTTCCCGCTGCCCGAGGCGGGGGCCTACGCCGTCGGCAACGCGTTCCTGCCGGTCGACCCGACGACGCGCAGCCGCGTGAAGCAGCAGCTCGCCGAGCTCGCGGCCTCCGAGGGCCTCGAGGTGCTCGGCTGGCGCGAGGTCCCGGTGCGCCCCGACGAGCTCGGCACGCTCGCTCGCGCCGCCATGCCGGCGGTGCAGCAGCTCTTCGTGCGATCGTCCGCGACGACGTCGACGGGCGCGCGGCTCTCCGGCATCGCGCTCGACCGGCTGACCTTCCGGTTCCGCAAGCGGGCCGAGCGCGAGCTCGAGCTCTACTTCGCGTCCCTCTCGTGCCGAACCATGGTCTACAAGGGCATGGTGACGACGCTCCAGCTCGAGCCGTTCTACCCCGACCTGTCCGACGAGCGGTTCGCCTCGAAGCTGGCGCTCGTGCACTCGCGGTACTCCACGAACACGTTCCCGTCGTGGCCGCTCGCTCAGCCGTTCCGCATGATCGCGCACAACGGCGAGATCAACACCATCCAGGGCAACCGCAACTGGATGCGCGCCCGCCAGTCGCAGCTCGAGTCCGAGGTGCTCGGCGACCTCGACCCGATCCTGCCGATCGTCACGCCCGGCGCCAGCGACTCGGCCTCGTTCGACGAGGTCGTCGAACTGCTCACGCTCGCCGGCCGCAGCCTGCCGCACGCCATCATGATGATGGTCCCCGAGGCGTGGGAGAACCAGGCCGAGCTGAGCCCCGAGCGCCGCGCGTTCTACGAGTACCACTCGATGCTCATGGAACCGTGGGACGGCCCGGCCGCGATCGTCTTCACCGACGGCACGCTCGTCGGTGCGACGCTCGACCGCAACGGCCTCCGCCCCGGTCGCTACGTCGTCACCGACGACGGCCTCGTCGTTCTCGCGAGCGAGATCGGCGTGCTCGACCTCGAGCAGTCGCGCATCGTCCGCAAGGGCCGGCTGCAGCCGGGGCGCATGTTCCTCGTCGACACCGAGCACGGCCGCCTGATCGAGGACGACGAGGTCAAGTCCGAGCTCGAGCAGGCATCGCCCTGGGGCGAGTGGCTCGAAGAGGGGCGCATCCGCCTCGCCGACCTGCCCGAGCGCGAGCACATCGTGCATCCGCCCGCCTCGGTCAACCGCCGCCAGCGCACCTTCGGCTACACCGAAGAAGAGGTGAAGATCCTGCTCACGCCGATGGCGAAGACGGGGCAGGAGCCGCTCGGCGCCATGGGGTCGGACACGCCCATCGCGGTCCTCTCCAAGCGCCCGCGCCTGCTCTTCGACTACTTCACGCAGCAGTTCGCGCAGGTGACGAACCCGCCGCTCGACTCGATCCGCGAAGCGGTCGTGACCTCGCTCGGCACCTCGCTCGGGCCCGAGCGCAACCTGTTGAGCGCCGGCCCCGAGCACGCACGGCAGGTCTCGTTGACCTTCCCGGTCATCGACAACGACGAGCTCGCGAAGATCGTGCACATCGACCCGATGCCCGGTCGTCGCACGACGGTCACGATCCGTGGCCTCTACCGGTTCGACGAGGGCCCCGACGCGATGCGCGACCGGCTCGCGGCGATGTGCGCCGAGGTCGACGAGGCGATCGAGGAGGGCGCGAAGTTCGTCGTGCTCTCCGACCGTGACTCGAACAAGGACCTCGCGCCGATCCCGTCGCTGCTCATGCTGTCGGCCGTGCACCACCACCTGATCCGGTCGGAGAACCGCATGAAGGTGGGGCTCGTGGTCGAGGCCGGTGACGTGCGCGAGGTGCACCACGTGGCACTCCTCGTCGGCTACGGCGCTTCTGCCGTCAACCCGTACCTCGCGATGGAGACCTGCGAGGACCTCGTTCGAGCCGGCATCATCAGCGGGGTCTCGCCGGAGCAGGCCGTGCACAACGTGATCAAGGCGCTCGGCAAGGGCGTGCTCAAGATCATGTCGAAGATGGGCGTGTCGACGATCTCGTCCTACGCCGGAGCCCAGGCGTTCGAGGCTGTCGGCCTGTCGCAGGCGCTCATCGACGAGTACTTCACCGGCACGACGTCGAAGCTCGGCGGAGTCGGCATCGACGTCATCGCAGCCGAGAACCTCGACCGCCACACCCGGGCCTATCCGCAGGACCAAGCGGTCCGTGCCCACGAGCGGCTCGCCACCGGAGGCGAGTACCAGTGGCGTCGCGACGGTTCGCCGCACCTGTTCAACCCCGAGACCGTGTTCCGGCTCCAGCACTCGACGCGCAACCGCCGATACGACGTGTTCCGCGAGTACACCTCGCTCGTCGACTCGCAGGCCGAGGAGTTGCTCACGCTGCGCGGCATGTTCGCGCTGCGCACCGGCACCCGGCCCGCGGTGCCCATCGACGAGGTCGAGCCGGTCTCGTCGATCGTCAAGCGGTTCTCCACCGGCGCGATGAGCTACGGCTCGATCTCGAAGGAGGCGCACGAGACCCTCGCGATCGCGATGAACCGCCTCGGCGCCAAGTCGAACACCGGTGAGGGCGGCGAGGACCTGGACCGCCTGCTCGACCCCGAGCGCCGCAGCGCGATCAAACAGGTCGCGTCCGGTCGATTCGGCGTCACGAGCATGTACCTCACGCACGCCGACGACATCCAGATCAAGCTCGCGCAGGGCGCGAAGCCCGGCGAGGGCGGCCAGCTGCCACCGACGAAGGTGTACCCGTGGGTCGCCCGCACGCGGCACGCGACCGCGGGCGTCGGGCTCATCTCGCCCCCGCCGCACCACGACATCTACTCGATCGAAGACCTCAAGCAGCTCATCTTCGACCTCAAGCGCGCGAACCCGAAGGCTCGCATCCACGTGAAGCTCGTCAGCCAGTCGGGCATCGGCGCGGTCGCGGCGGGCACCGCCAAGGCCCTCGCCGACGTCATCCTCGTCTCGGGGCACGACGGCGGCACGGGAGCGAGCCCGCTCAACTCGCTCAAGCACGCGGGCACCCCGTGGGAGCTCGGCCTCGCCGAGACGCAGCAGACGCTCATGCTCAACGGCATGCGCGACCGCGTCGTCGTGCAGGTCGACGGCCAGCTGAAGACGGGTCGCGACGTCGTGATCGGCGCGCTGCTCGGCGCCGAGGAGTTCGGCTTCGCGACGGCGCCGCTCGTCGTCGAGGGCTGCGTCATGATGCGGGTCTGCCACCTCGACACCTGCCCGGTCGGCGTCGCCACGCAGAACCCCGAGCTCCGCAAGCGATTCAGCGGCAAGCCCGAGTTCGTCGTCAACTTCTTCGAGTTCATCGCCCAGGAGGTGCGCGAGTACCTCGCCGAGCTCGGCTACCGCTCGATCGACGAGATCATCGGCCGCCGCGAGCTGCTCGACGTCGACCGCGCGGTCGACCACTGGAAGGCGTCGGGGCTCGACCTCACGCCCGTGCTCGTCGGTCCCGACTTCTCCGAGGCCGACGCCCGCCGAAACGCCCGCGCTCAGGACCACGAGCTCGACGAGCACTTCGACAACGAGCTCATCCGCCGGGCCGGCATCGTCCTGGAGGAGGGCGGGTCGGTCTCGATCGAGCTGCCGATCAAGAACACCGAGCGCGCGGTCGGCACGATGCTCGGCCACGAGGTCACCTCGCGGCACGGCGAGCAGGGGCTGCCGACGGGCTCGATCGAGGTCACGCTCAGCGGATCGGCCGGCCAGTCGCTCGGCGCCTTCCTGCCCGGCGGCATCACGATCCGGCTCGAGGGCGACTCGAACGACTACGTCGGCAAGGGCCTCTCGGGCGGGCGGATCGTGGTGCGACCCGCCCGCGACAGCGGGTTCGTCGCCGAGCGCAACGTCATCGCAGGCAACGTCATCGGGTACGGCGCGACGAGCGGCAGCATGTTCATCCGCGGCATCGTGGGCGAGCGGTTCCTCGTCCGCAACTCCGGCGCGACTGCGGTCGTCGAGGGCGTGGGCGACCACGCGCTCGAGTACATGACCGGCGGGCTGGCGCTCATCCTCGGCGAGACCGGGCGCAATCTCGGGGCCGGCATGTCGGGCGGCACCGCCTACGTGCTCGACCTGCGCGAGGGACGGGTCAACCGCGAGTCGCTCGCGGCCGGCGAGCTCGAACTCCTCCCGCTCGGCAGCGCCGACGGCGAGATCGTGCGCGACCTGCTCGAGCAGCACGTCGCCGAGACCGACTCCGCGGTGGCCGCGGCGCTCCTCGCCGAGGGCGACGCCGCGTTCGACCGCTTCACCAAGGTGCTGCCGCGCGACTACGCGGCAGTGCTCCGTACCCGCCAGAGCGCGGTCGACGAGGGGCTCGACCCCGACGGCGACGTCGTCTGGGGCCGAATTCTGGAGGTGACCAATGGCTGAGATCCTTCAGACGCTGGGAACGGCTGCGCACATGAACTGCCTGGAGGTGACCAATGGCTGACCCCAAGGGCTTCCTGAAGGTCACCGAGCGGGAGCTGCCGAAGCGGCGGCCCGTACCGGTGCGCATCATGGACTGGAAAGAGGTCTACGAGCAGGGCGACCCGGCCCAGCTCCGTCGGCAGGCGGGACGCTGCATGGACTGCGGCATCCCGTTCTGCCACCAGGGCTGCCCGCTCGGCAACCTCATCCCCGAGTGGAACGACCTCATGTACCGCGGCGAAGGCCGCGCGGCGATCGAGCGGCTGCACGCGACGAACAACTTCCCCGAGTTCACGGGCCGGCTCTGCCCGGCACCCTGCGAGTCGGCGTGCGTGCTCGGCATCAACCAGCCCGCCGTCACGATCAAGCAGGTCGAGGTGTCGATCATCGACCAGGCGTTCGGCAACGGCTGGGTGCAGCCGCAGCCGCCAGGGCGTCTCACCGGCAAGACGGTCGCCGTGGTCGGCTCAGGGCCCGCCGGGCTCGCCGCGGCGCAGCAGCTCACCCGCGCCGGTCACACGGTCGCGGTCTTCGAGCGCGACGACCGCATCGGGGGCCTGCTCCGCTACGGCATCCCCGACTTCAAGATGGAGAAGAAGCACCTCGAGGCCCGTCTCGCACAGATGACCGCCGAGGGCACCCGCTTCCGGGCGGGCATGAACATCGGAGTCGACATCACGTGGGACCAGCTCCGCGAGCGCTACGACGCCGTCGTGATCGCGACCGGCGCCATGGTCCCGCGCGACCTGCCCGTTCCCGGCCGCGACCTGCCGGGCGTGCACTTCGCGATGGAGTACCTCACGCAGTCGAACCGGCACATCGCGGGCGACGAGGTCTTCGACCAGCTCACGGCCGAGGGCAAGCACGTCGTCGTCCTCGGCGGCGGCGACACGGGCGCCGACTGCATCGGCACCGCGCACCGTCAGGGCGCGCTGTCGGTGACGAACCTCGCGATCGGCAAGCAGCCGGGGCAGGAGCGGCCCGACCACCAGCCGTGGCCGATGCACCCGACCGTCTTCGAGGTGCAGAGCGCCCACGAAGAGGGCGGCCGTCGCGAGTTCCTCGCCTCCACGGTCGAGTTCCTCGCGAACGAGGCGGGCGAGGTCCGAGCCATCCGGGTCGCCGAGACCGAGTACCTCGACGGCCGCCGCGTGCCCAAGGCGGGCACCGAGCGCGAGATCCCCGCCGACCTCGTACTGCTCGCCCTCGGATTCACCGGTCCCGAGACGAACGAGCTCGACGAGCAGCTGCAGCTCGCGGTCACCGACCGCGGCAACCTCTCGCGCGACGCGGCGTACGCCACGGCCGAGCCGGGCGTCTTCGTGGCTGGCGACGCGGGCCGCGGCCAGTCGCTCATCGTCTGGGCGATCGCCGAGGGCCGTGCTGCGGCCGCCGCAGTAGACCGGTACCTTGAAGGCGAGACCTCGCTGCCGAGCCCCATCGCGGCGACGGCGCGCGCCATCGCCGTCTGAACCCCAGGCGCGCCGCTCGGCGCGTCGTCCGAACCACGATCAGCGCCTCGGCGCGGAACACCGGGAGTAACACCACATGAGACGAGCGAAGATCGTCGCCACCCTCGGGCCGGCGACATCGAGCTACGAGCAGATCCGGGCGATCATCGATGCGGGCGTCGACGTCGCCCGCATGAACCTCAGCCACGGCACGTACGACGTCCACGAGGGCGTCTACCAGAACGTGCGCAAGGCGGCGGCCGACTCCGGCCGTGCGGTCGCCGTCCTCGTCGACCTGCAGGGGCCGAAGATCCGCCTCGGCAAGTTCGCCGACGGGCCGCACGAGCTCGCCGAGGGCGACATCTTCAAGATCACCACTGAAGACATCCTCGGCACGAAGGAGATCGTCGGCACGACGTTCAAGGGGCTGCCGCAGGACGTGAAGCCCGGCGACTTCCTGCTCATCGACGACGGCAAGGTTCGGGTCGAGGTGCTCGAGACCGACGGCACGGTCGTCACGACCAAGGTCATCGTCGCGGGTCCCGTCTCGAACAACAAGGGCATCAACCTGCCCGGCGTCGCGGTCAACGTCCCGGCCCTCTCCGACAAGGACGAGGCCGACCTGCGCTGGGGCCTGGAGCTCGGCGCCGACCTCATCGCGCTGTCGTTCGTGCGCAACGCCGCCGACATCACCCGCGTGCACGAGATCATGGACGAGGTCGGCCGCCGCGTGCCCGTCGTCGCGAAGGTCGAGAAGCCGCAGGCGGTCGACGCGCTCGAGGAGATCACCGAGGCGTTCGACGCGGTCATGGTCGCGCGCGGCGACCTCGGCGTCGAGCTGCCGCTCGAGGCCGTGCCGATCGTGCAGAAGCGCGCCGTCGAGATCGCCCGCCGCCTCGCGAAGCCGGTCATCGTCGCGACGCAGATGCTCGAGTCGATGATCCACAGCCCCGTGCCGACGCGCGCCGAGACCTCCGACGTCGCGAACGCCGTACTCGACGGCGCCGACGCGGTCATGCTCTCGGGCGAGACGAGCGTGGGGGAGTACCCCGTGATCACGGTGCAGACCATGGCCCGCATCATCGAGTCGACCGAACAGCACGGGCTCGACCGGATCGCCCCGCTCGGCACGAAGCCGCGCACCCAGTCGGGCGCCATCACCGCCGCCGCGGTCGAGGTCGCCGACTTCGTCGAGGCGAAGTACCTCTGCGTGTTCACCGAGTCGGGCGAGACGGTGCGCCGCATGACGCGCCTGCGCTCGAAGATCCCGATCCTGGCGTTCACGCCCGACCCCGCGATCCGACGCCGCATGGCGCTCAACTGGGGCGTCGAGTCGTTCGTGGTCTCGCGCGTCACCCACACCGACCAGATGGTCGGGCAGGTCGACGAGGCGCTCGCGAAGACCGGCAAGGCGGTCAACGGCGAGAAGGTCGTCATCATCTCGGGTTCGCCTCCCGGCATTCCGGGCACCACGAACGACGTGCGCGTGCACGTCGTCGGCGAGGTGCTCTAGCGGTTCCTCGGTGAAGGGTCGGTCAGGAATGACCGGCCCTTCGCCGTCTTCCGGGCACCGCGGCGGGATGCCTCGGTCGCGCGTCGTGGCAGAATCCGATCGTGGTCGTGAGATTCGAGTGCCGGACGGTCCTCGCCCTGAGCCCGTCGGAGGCGTTCGAGCGCTCGCTCGACATCGACCTGCACATGGCGTCGATGGCACGCTCCCGCGAGCGCGCCGTCGCCGGGGTGACGTCGGGCAGGATCGGGCCCGGCGAGCAGGTGACCTGGCGCGCGTGGCACTTCGGCGTTCCGCTCAGCATGACGAGCCGCATCACCGCGTACGACGAACCGCGATGCTTCATCGACGAACAGGTGCGCGGCCCGTTCCGGTCGTTTCGTCATGTGCACCGGTTCGAACCGACCGCCGACGGCACCGGCGCGATCATGACCGACGAGGTCGAGTTCGACGCGCCGTTCGGCCCGCTCGGTCGGATCGCGGAGGTCGTGCTCGGGCCCTATCTGCGGCATCTCATCGAGGCTCGGAACGCCCACCTCGCGGAGCGCGGGACGGGCTGATACGCGAACGCCGCGCGGGCGATGGTGCCGGTGGTGGGGGTCGAACCCACACGCCCTTTCGGGCAAAGCATTTTGAGTGCTCCGCGTCTGCCATTCCGCCACACCGGCCAGAGGCCTCGCCCAGAATACCGTAGGCTTTCCTGCGTGACTGACACCGAATCAACTCAGCCGGCAGCTCCGCGCCGCGTGGTCGTGGCAGAAGATGAGTCGCTCATCCGCCTCGACATCGTCGAGATCCTGCGCGACAACGGCTACGAGGTCGTCGGCGAGGCGGGCGACGGCGAGACCGCCGTGGCGCTTGCGACCGAACTGCGCCCCGATCTCGTCATCATGGACGTCAAGATGCCGCAGCTCGACGGCATCTCCGCGGCCGAGCGCCTCTCGAAGGGCCACATCGCCCCGGTCGTGCTGCTGACCGCCTTCAGCCAGAAGGAGCTGGTCGAGCGCGCGAGCGAGGCCGGTGCACTGGCCTACGTCGTGAAGCCCTTCACCCCGAACGACCTGCTGCCGGCGATCGAGATCGCCCTGGCCCGCCACGCGCAGATCATCGCCCTCGAGGCCGAGGTCGGCGACCTCGTCGAGCGCTTCGAGACCCGCAAGCTCGTCGACCGGGCGAAGGGCCTCCTCAACGAGAAGATGGGCCTCTCCGAGCCCGAGGCGTTCCGCTGGATCCAGAAGGCGTCGATGGATCGCCGCCTCACGATGAAGGACGTCTCGCAGGCGATCATCGAACAGCTCGCGCCCAAGAAGTAGGGCCCGCAGAACATCGAACGGCGGATGCCTCGACGAGCACGGTCTCGTCGAGGCATCC
>NZ_JBSHHD010000058.1:0-13279 GCF_053618155.1 Agromyces sp. NPDC055658
GTGCGTCAGCCGCCGATGGCGCCCTGCGAGCCGCCCGCCTTCAGCGCGGCGAGCCGCGCGTCGACCTCGGTGAGCTCGCCGAGGTCGTCGAGCTCGTTGAACTGGGCGTCGAGGCTCGACGCAGCGAGCTCGGCCTGCCCGCGAACGACGGCCTCCTCGCGCCGGATCTTGTCCTCGAAGCGGCCGATCTCGCTCGTCGGGTCGAGGATGTCGATCGACTTGACGGCGTCATGCACCTGCTTCTGCGCCTGCGCGGTCTTCGCCCGGGCGACGAGCTCCGAGCGCTTGTTCTGCAGCTGGACGAGCTTCTCCTTCATGCCGTTGAGGCCCGCCTTGAGCTTGTCGACGACGTCGGTCTGCGCGGCGATCTGCGGTTCGGCGGCCCTCGCCTCGTTCTCCGACGAGATCTGGCGACTGAGCGCCACCTTCGCGAGGTTGTCGAACTTGTCGGCGCCCGCGGCATCGCCAGCGGCGCGCAGCTCGTCGCCCTTGCGGCTCGCGGCGACCGCCTTCTCGCCCCATTCGCGGGCGGCCTCGACGTCTTCGCGGTGGTCGTCCTCGAGGAGGCGCAGGTTGCCGATCGTCTCGGCGATGGCGGCTTCGGCGTCGGCGATCGAGTTGGTGTAGTCGCGCACCATCTGGTCGAGCATCAGCTGCGGGTCTTCCGCCTGGTCGATGAGCGCGTTGATGTTGGCTCGCACGAGCTGCGAGATCCGTCCGAAGATGGACTGCTTGGTCATGGTTACTCCCTCGTTCGTTGGCTGGTTTCGGTCGTCGGGCGGCCTGGGCGGCCGTGGGGTGATGCCGTGCTCGGCGATGCGTGGCGGTTCAGAATCGGCCTCCGCTTCCGCGGCGGCCGCTCGAGCCCGAGCCGCCGAAGCCGCCGCCGAATCCGCGCGATCGGCCCGAGCCGCCGAAGCCGCCGAACCCGCCCGATCCCGTGAACCCGCCGAACCCGCCCGAGCTGCGGGAGCCGCGTGAGCCGCCGCCCATCGAGCCGCCGATGATGCCGCCGATCACGGCGGCGAGCAGTTCGCCGCCGTCGACGCCGAAGTCGCCGGCCCCGCCCTGGTCGAAACCGCCGACGTCCTGCTGGGCGATGGCCAACGCCGAGGCGGCGAGCTGCTGGGCGCGCTCGGCGGTGGCGATTGCTGCGGCGGGGTCGGTCGGTGCGGTCTGTTCGGCCTGCACGATGAGGCGGCCGGCCTCGGCGAGGCGGGTGCGCGCGTCGGCGCCGACGGCGCCGCGCCGGGCGACCATGTAGTCCTCGGCCGACTGCGTCTGGGCCCTCGCGGCCTGCAGCGTCCGCTGGAGCTGCGTCCCGAGCTTCGCCGCTGCAGCGGCGGCGTCGCGGGCACCCTGGATCGCACCGTCGATCTCGGCATCGGCCTTGGTGAACCGCGCCTGGAGCTCGATCGGGTCTCGCCCGGTCGCGGCGACCGCGGTTCGCAGGGCGGATGCCTCGGCGGCGACCCGTTCGGCGACCGCAGCCGCGTCGGCGCCGAGCGAGCGGGCCGTCTCGACGTCGGCATCGAGCTCGTCGACGCCCGCCGCGACCGTCCGGTCGGCCGCGGCGAGCTCGTCGGCGAGCCGGTGGACCGCTGCGGCGAGGAGCTTCGCCTGGTCGACTGCCGCCTCGGCGGTCCGGATGCCGAGTGCGGCGGGGCCGGACTCGCCACGGGAGAGCGCCGCCGTCGCCTCGGCCAGCGTCGTGCGGGCGAAGGCCATGCGCGCCTCGGCCTGTGCCGGGTTGTCCGCGACCGGCGCGAGCGCCGAGGCGGCGTAGACGCCCTGCAGCTCGGCGAGCCGCTGCCCGGCGGGTGCGATGCCGGCTTCGACCGTGCCGGCGAGGGCGTCGACGCGGGCGAGCGCCTCCGGGGCGTTGCGCTCGACGTCGCGCAGGGCGTCGAACTGCTCGACCTGCGCGTCGAGGATGCCGTCGGCCTCGCCGGCGAGTCGGGCGATGTCCTGATACCAGCCGCGACGTTCGTCGTCGGTGTCGGGCTCGGCGTCGTCGAGTCGCTGCTGCAGTGCGAACGCCTCGCCGAGCTTCGCCTTCGCCTGGTCGAGCGCGGTGCGGAAGTCGGCCGTCGCCTGCTCGCCGAACGACGCGACGGCGAAGCCGAGCTCCTCCTCGCTCGTCCGCACGGCGTCGTCGGCCTGGACGAGCGCGGTGCCGGCCTGGCGCCGCAGCTCGTCGATCGACGGTGCCGGCGGTGCCGACGGGGTTCCGGGCTTCCCGGAGCCGGCCGCAGCGCGCCGCTTGCGACGGGCGAGGACGAACCAGACGATGAGGACTGCGGCGCCGGCGATCACGAGCAACCAGATCGCGCCCGTGCCACCGCCCTGTCCCGTCGACGGCTCGTCACCGGGATCGGCTCCGGGCGCGACCGGACCGCCGTCGGCGTTCGCGTCGGCGATCGCCGACGCGCCGGCGATCGCGGCGCCGGCCCAGTCCTCTGCGCGGAGCTCGGGTTCGATGACCTGCGTCGAGATGCGCTGCAGCTCGGCGTCGCTCAGTGCGGCGTCGCTCGAGGCCGAGAGGTAGTACTGCCGGCCGTCGACCGCGACCGCGAGCAGGTAGTCCTCGGTGCCGAGGCCGTTGTCGATCGCCGTCTGCTCGGCCCACGCCTCGGCCGTCGCGGGATTCGTGAACTCGCCCACGTAGGCGACGAAGAGCTGGCGACCGCTGCGGTCCGCGAGGTCGCCGAGCGCGCGCTCGACGTCGTCGAGGTCGCCGCCGAGCACCCCCGCCTCGTCGACGACGGGGGAGGAGCCGAACGAGACCGGGTCGTCAGCCCACGCGGCGCCCGCGCCCGACAGGGCGACCAGCGCTCCCGCGACCATCGCGACGATCACGGACCACGTGCGCTTCGAACGCATGCACCAGCGCCTTCCCCACTCCGAACGGACGAGTCCGAGTCTATGGCGGGGCGTGGCCGATCGTCCATGCGGTTGCATCGGGCACGGCGGCCGTGGTCGGCGGCCGGCGGCGCATCCGCTTCAGGGGCCCCGGAACGCATTCGAGCGGGGAGCCGGAACCGGCTCGACCCGCTCGATCGCAACGTGCCCCCGGAGGGATTCGAACCCCCGACCTACGGTACCGGAAACCGGCGCTCTATCCCCTGAGCTACGGAGGCGCACAGTTGAAAACCCTACCATCATCCGGGCCTCGTCGACGCCCGTCGACGAGCCCTCGGGGGTCAGGGCAAGGCGAGTCGCGCGACCGTGCCGAGCAGGTCCTCGCGCACCTTCGCGGTGACGAACGCGGTCGTGCCCTGCAGCACGGCGTCGCCGTCGACGTGGGTGGCCACGACCTCGGGGTACCAGCGGCTGAGACGCCGGATGTCGCGCTCCACGGCCTCGGCGAGGCGGCTGCCGCCCACCGCCGCCGTCGGCCCGGCGAGCACCACGAGTCCCGGGTCGAGCATCGCGAGCACCGGCAGGGCGATGTGCGCGATCCGCTCGCCGAGTTCGTCGACGATGACGTCCGTCGCGTCGCTCGCGGCGACCGCGGCGAGGAGCCCGGGGAAGTCGTCGGCCTCGACGCCGTGCGCCGCCGCCAGCCGGCGCAGGCCGATCGCCCCGACGAGGTCGCCGCTCGTCGTGGCTCGGTCGTCGAGCTCGCGCGCCTCGGCCGACAGCGGCAGGAAGCCGATCTCGCCCGCGCCGCCGAACGTGCCGCGGTAGAGGTCGCCCGCCACGTCGAACGAGGCGCCGACGCCGTTGCCGAGCCAGAGCAGCACGAACACGTCGCGGCCCTCGCCGGCTCCGGTCTCGCGCTCGGCGACCGCGGCGAGGTTCACGTCGTTCTCGATGTAGACGGTGACGCCGAGCGCCGCCTCGAGCGTCGCCCGCAGACCGGTCGTCGGCCAGCCGGGCAGGGTCTCGCTGAACAGCGCCCCCTCGCCGCCCGGGTCGACGTAGCCCGCGGTGCCGATGCCGACGGTGTGGACCGCGGCCGGGTCGGTGCCCGCCGCCGCACTCGCCTCGAGGATCGCCCGGCGCACCTCGTCGACCGCCGACCGCTCGCCGACGTCGCGCGGGAGCCCGATGGTGACGAGCGGCCGATCGCTGCCCGCGGCGTCGACGACCCGTGCGCGCAGTTCGAAGGCGTCGATCGCGATGGCGACCCCGAGCGGCCGATCGATGCGCGCCGCGTACAGGGTGGCGTTGCGGCCGGGGCTGCCCGCGACCTGGCCGCGCTCCTCGACCACGCCCGCCGCGATCAGCCGGCTCATCATCATCGATGCCGTCGGCTTCGAGACGCCGACGAGCTCGCAGATCCGGTTCCGCGTCAGCGGGCCGTGGTCGAGGAGGGCGGACAGGCCGACGCGGTCGTTGACGGCTCCCAGCCAGGAGGGAGTGCCCTGCGTCTGTCGCGTGGGCCCGGCCATCACGCGGCCTCGAGATTCGCGATGACCGCGCTCACGAGCGTCTGGGCGTCGCCCGGCTCCACGAGCTCGGTCGAGGCGATCACGATCCAGTAGGGGCCCGTGAACACCTGCGCCTCGCCGTTCTCGCCCGTGCGCTCGAAGTACCCCTCGACGTCGGGCGGCGTGCCGTAGGTCGGGACCGGGTGCGACGAGAGCGCTGCGTCGTTCTTGCGCGCCTCCAGGGCCGACTCCGGCGGCGTGGCGACGGCGACCTCGATGAGCGCGCCGTTCGTCTGGTTGACGAGGCCGCACGTGGTGCCCGCCTCGTCTGCGACGCCCGTGATGCCGTCGGCCTGCGGTTCATAGCCGGGTGCCGGGCTGTAGTTCGGGTTGAAGGCGTAGACGTCGTCGGGGGTGAGCAGCACGTCGCACGCGATCTCGAACGGGGTGGCGGGCTCCTCGGTCGGGACGGGGCTCTCGCTCGCGCCGGGCTCGGGCGCCTCGGACGCCGGGGGAGGCGTGGCGGAGCCGCTGGGATCGGGAGCGTCCTGGGCGCACCCGGTGAGCGCGAGCGCGGCCGCCGCGACGATCACCGCGAAGACGGTCGGGCGGTGACGGAGCGGGTGGGGCGAGCGCGGCATGTGACGAACCTTATCAATGAGGCGGATAGGATTTGCGGGTGACTCCCGCCGATCTCGCGAACGCCCTGTACGACCTCGTCCTCGCCCTGGTCGAGCGACGTCGTGCCGCCGGCGTCGAGGTCGACCTCCGGCTCGAGCCGGGCGACGTCGTGCTCGAGCGACCGAAGCTCCGCGAGCACGGCGACTGGGCGTCGTCGATCGCCCTGCGCATCGCCAAGCCGCTCGGAAGGAACCCGCGCGAGGTCGCGGGCGAGCTCGCGCCCGCGCTCGCCGGAATCGACGGCGTGGCCAGTGCGGAGATCGCGGGCCCGGGCTTCATCAACATCCGCCTCGACGCCGCGGCCGCCGGGGCGCTCGCGAAGACGATCGTCGAGCAGGGCGCCGACTACGGGCGCAGCGACTCGCTCGCCGGCTCCGTCATCAACCTCGAGTTCGTCTCCGCGAACCCGACGGGGCCGCTCCACATCGGCCACACCCGCTGGGCCGCACTCGGCGACTCGATCAGCCGCGTGCTGCGCGCAGCCGGCGCCGAGGTGGCGAACGAGTACTACATCAACGACGCCGGCAACCAGATGCAGATCTTCGGCGCCTCGGTGCTCGCAGCGGCCAAGGGCGAGCCGACCCCGGAGGGCGGCTACCCGGGCAGCTACATCGCCGACCTCGCCGCCCGCGTGCTCGAGCGCGAGCCGAGGCTCGCCGAGTTCGAGCACGATGTCGCCCTGCACACCGCGACCGAGATCGCGTACGAGCTGCAGCTCGCCGAGATCAAGGCCTCGCTCGAGCGCTTCAACGTGCACTTCGACGTCTGGACGAGCGAGCGCCGACTGCACGCGAAGGGCGACGACGGCCTCAGCGACATCGACACGGCGCTCGCCCGGCTTCGGGCGCAGGGCCACGTCTACGACGCCGACGACGCGGTGTGGGTGAAGACGACCGACTTCGGCGACGACAAGGACCGGGTGTTCGTGCGCGGCAACGGCGTGCCGACCTACTTCGCGGCCGACTCCGCGCTCTACCTCGACAAGGGGGACCGCGGCTTCAAGCACAAGATCTACCTGCTCGGTGCCGACCACCACGGCTACGTGCACCGGCTCAGGGCCCTCGCGGGCGCCGCGGGCGACGACCCCGAGCGCGATGTCGAGGTGCTCATCGGCCAACTGGTGAGCGTGAACGGCGCCCGGCTGTCGAAGCGCGCGGGCAACATCATCGAGCTCGACGATCTCCAGGCGTGGCTCGGCACCGACGCGCTGCGGTACACGCTCGCCCGGTACCCGGCCGACTCGCCGCTCACGATCGACCCCGAGATCCTGCAGCGTCGCGGCAACGACAATCCCGTGTTCTACGTGCAGTACGTGCACGCCCGCACGACGCAGCTCGCGCTGAACGCGCAGGCGTCCGGCGTCGACCGTTCCGCGTTCGCGCCCGAGCTGCTCGAGCACGAGACCGAGTCGGCGCTGCTCGGCGCACTGCAGGAGTTCCCGCGCATCGTCGCCCAGGCGGCCGAGCTGCGCGAGCCGCACCGCGTCGCTCGCTATCTCGAGGAGCTCGCGGGGCTGTTCCACCGCTGGTACGACAACTGCCGCGTGCTGCCGCTCGGCGACGAGCCGGTGGGCGACCTGCACCGCACCCGTCTCTGGCTCAACGACGCGACCGGCCAGGTCATCCGCAACGGCCTCGACCTGCTCGGCGTCTCGGCGCCCGAGCGCATGTAGCACTCCGCATCCGAACGAGGGGGCACCGATGAGCGACGAGCAGCCGACGATCCCACTGGACGTCGAAGACCCGGAACCCGCGCCCCGCAAGCGCCTCGGCCGAGGGGCGAAGATCGGCATCGTCGTGGCGGCGGTCGTCGTCGGCCTCGTGGCGATCGCCGTGGTGGCCGACGTGATCGCGCGGGGCGTCGCCGAGCAACGGGTCGCCGAGGAGATCCGTGCGAACCTGCCCGACCAGGTCGAAGGCGACGTCGACGTGACGATCGGCGGCTTCTCGGTCATCGCGCAGTACCTCTCGGGCTCGATGGACGAGGTCGCGCTCAGCGCACCCGACCTCGAGGTCGACGGCGCGCCGATCGATGCGCAGGTCACGTTGCAGCAGGTGCCGGTCGACCTCGCGTCGCCCGTCGGGCACCTCACTGCGACCGTCTCGACCGACGAAGCCTCGCTCAACCGGCTGATCGACGTCCCGGGTGCGACCGGCACCGTGACGCTCGGCGACGGGACGGTGGGCTACGAGGGCAGCGTCGAGGTGCTCGGCGCCCCCATCTCCTATCAGGTCACCGCGGCGCCGACCGCCGCGGGCGACCGGATCCTGCTCGAACCGGTCGGCGTCGAGGTCGGCGCGGGCGGTGCATCGTTCGACGTGTCCGGGCTCATCCAGCGGCTCATCGGCGACGACCCCGTGCCGGTGTGCGTCGCCGAGCACCTGCCCGAGGGCATCGAGGTGACGGGCGTCGCGGTCGCACCGGGCGCGGTGCGGGTCGACCTCGCGGGCGACGACGTCGAGCTCGACGGCGATGCGCTCGGCCGCACCGGCCACTGCGACTGACCGCCGATTCGGCCGGGCCCGCACGCCTCGGTAGACTCGCGGGTAGTCCGACCCACAAGGTCGGCACGCATCAGGCTTCAGGGACCGATCCGGGTTCGCTCGCCGCGAGCGACCGTCGATTCGTTCCCTCCTGTGAGGTTCCCGTGGCATCCGTTCCCGCAGACCCCGGCGCGCAGCGCGCGCCGGCCGACGTCAACGCGCTCGTGCCGCAGGTCTGGCCCGCGAGCGCACGTCGCGACCCCGCGGGCCGCATCGAGATCGCCGGCCTCGACGCCGTGTCGCTGGCCGAGCGGTTCGGCACCCCCCTCTACGTCGTCGACGAGTCCGAGGCGCGTTCGCGCGCCCGACGGACGCGGCTCGCGTTCGAGGCGGCGGCACGCGCGGCGGGCACCGATGTGACCGTCTATTACGCCGGCAAGGCGTTCCTGTCCGGCGAGGTCGTGCGCTGGGTCGTCGATGAGGGGCTGGCGGTCGACGTCTGCACCGGTGGCGAGCTCGCGGTCGCGCTCGCAGCCGGGGCCGAGCCCGCCCGATTGGGCTTCCACGGCAACAACAAGTCGCTCGCCGAGATCGCCCGCGCGGTCGAGGTGGGCGTCGGTGCGCTCATCATCGACAGCGAGGTCGAGATCGAACGCGTCGCAGGCGCGGCGGCGCGCGCCGGGCGCCGGCAGCGGGTACGGCTGCGGGTCAACAGCGGGGTGCACGCGTCGACGCACGAGTTCCTCGCAACCTCGCACGAGGACCAGAAGTTCGGCGTGCCGCTCGAACGCGCGGTCGAGCTCGGCGAGCGCATCCGCGCGCACGACTCGCTCGAGTTCCTCGGGCTCCACTGCCACATCGGCTCGCAGATCTTCGACGCCGAGGGCTTCGCCGAGTCGGCCGCCCGGCTGCTCGCCGCGCACGCCGACCTCTCGGCCGTCGAGCCGCTGCCCGAACTCAATCTCGGCGGCGGGTTCGGCATCGCCTACACGGCCGCCGACACCCCGCAGCCGATCGAGGAGATCGCCGACGGGATCGTCGCCGCGGTCGTCGCGGGGTGCCGCGAACGGGGCATCGCAGTGCCGCGGCTCGCGTTCGAGCCGGGCCGGTCGATCATCGGCCCCGCCGGCGTCACGCTCTACACCGTCGGCACGGTCAAGCCCGTGCCGATCGAGGGGGGCGCACGGCGCTACGTGAGCGTCGACGGCGGCATGAGCGACAACGCCCGCACGGCGCTCTACGGCGCGGCGTACTCGGCCAGGGTCGCGAACCGCGTCTCCGACGCCGCCCCCGCGCTCAGCCGGGTCGTCGGCAAGCACTGCGAGGCGGGTGACGTCGTCGTCGACGTCGAGCACCTGCCGGCCGACACGGCGCCCGGCGACCTCGTCGCCGTCGCGGCCACCGGCGCGTACTGCTGGTCGCTCGCCTCGAACTACAACCACGTGCCCCGCCCGCCCGTCGTCGCCGTGCGCGACGGTGAGGCCCGCGTCATCGTGCGCGGCGAGTCGATCGACGACCTGCTCGCCCGTGATCTCGGGCTCGAGGCACCCACCGTCGCGACGAGGACCGTCGCGACGAGCACCGTCGAAGGGAACCCCGCATGATCGAGTACCGGTCCATCCGAGTCGGACTGCTCGGGGCGGGCTCGGTCGGCTCGCAGGTCGCACGGCTGCTGCTCGACCATGCCGACGAGCTCGCGCAGCGGGTCGGCGCGCGCCTCGAACTCGTCGGCATCGCCGTGCGCGACCTCGGGGCGCGGCGCGACACCGACCTGCCCGCCGAGCTGCTGACGACCGACGCAGAGGCCCTCATCCTCGGCTCCGACGTCGTGATCGAGCTCATGGGCGGCATCGAGCCCGCCCGCACGCTCGTGCACCAGGCGATCGCCTCGGGCGCCGACGTGGTCACGGGCAACAAGGCGCTGCTCGCCTCCCACGGCCCCGAGCTCTTCGCCGCGGCCGAGCAGGTCGGCGCGCAGCTCTCGTACGAAGCCGCGGTCGCCGGGGCGATCCCGATCATCCGGCCGCTGCGGGAGTCGCTCGCGGGCGACCGCATCGAGCGCATCCTCGGCATCGTGAACGGCACGACGAACTTCATCCTCGACCGGATGGACCAGACCGGCGCCTCCCTCGAGGACGCGCTCGCGACCGCGACCGAGCTCGGCTACGCCGAGGCCGACCCGACGGCCGACATCGGCGGCTACGACGCAGCGCAGAAGGCAGCCATCCTGGCGAGCCTCGCGTTCCACACGAGCGTGCCGGTCGAGGCCGTGCACCGCGAGGGCATCACGGGCGTCTCGGCGGCCCAGGTCGAATCGGCGCGCCGGGCCGGGTACGTCGTGAAGCTGCTCGCGATCTGCGAGCGCCTCATCGACGCCGAGACCGGCGACGAGGGCGTCTCGGCCCGCGTCTACCCGGCGCTCGTTCCGCGCAGCCATCCGCTCGCCGCCGTGCACGGGGCGAACAACGCCGTGTTCGTCGAAGCCTCCGCCGCAGGGCCGCTCATGTTCTACGGCGCGGGCGCCGGCGGAGTGCAGACCGCCTCCGCCGTGCTCGGCGACCTCGTCGCCATCGCCCGGCGCCGGGTCTCGGGCGGGCCCGGCACGGCCGAGTCGACGCACGCCGAACTGCCCCTGCTGCCGATCGGGCGCATCACGACGCGGTACGCGATCACCCTCGAGGTCACCGACGAACCGGGCGTGCTCGAGCAGATCGCGCGCACGTTCGCCGAGCACGGCGTCTCGGTCGAGCAGCTGCAGCAGACCGTCAGCGAGGGGTCGCGGCGCGCGACGCTCGTGATCGGCACCCACGAGGCCACCGAGTCGGCGCTCGCCGACACGGTCGCCTCGCTCGCCGAGAGCCCCGTCGTCGCCTCCGTCGCATCCGTCCTCCGAGTCGAAGGAGCCCAGTGAACACCCCGAACCCGACGCCCACCCCCAAGCCCGGCTCGCGCCAGTGGCGCGGTGTCATCCGCGAGTACGCCGACCGTCTCGACGTGACCGACGCGACCCCGATCGTGACGCTCGGCGAGGGCGGCACGCCGCTGCTGCCGGCCCCCGCACTGTCGCGTCGCACCGGCGCGGACGTCTGGGTGAAGTTCGAGGGCATGAACCCGACCGGCTCCTTCAAGGACCGGGGCATGACGATGGCGGTCACGAAGGCCGTCGAGCACGGGGCGAAGGTCGTGATCTGCGCCTCGACCGGCAACACCTCCGCATCGGCCGCCGCCTACGCGACCCACGCCGGCATCGGCGCGGCCGTGCTGCTGCCCGAGGGCAAGGTGGCGATGGGCAAGCTCAGCCAGACGATCGCGCACGACGCGAAGCTCATCCAGGTGCAGGGCACGTTCGACGACTGCCTCGACATCGCGCGCGACCTCGCCGCGAACTACCCCGTGCACCTCGTCAACTCGGTGAACAACGACCGCATCGAGGGCCAGAAGACCGCGGCGTTCGAGGTCGTCGAGGTGCTCGGCGACGCACCCGACCTGCACGTCGTGCCGGTCGGCAACGCCGGCAACTACACGGCGTACACGCGCGGTTACCGCGAGGACATCGCGGCGGGCAACGCGACCCGGATGCCGCGCATGTTCGGCTTCCAGGCCGCGGGCTCCGCGCCCATCGTGCGCGGCGAGCCCGTGCGCGACCCCGACACCATCGCGAGCGCGATCCGCATCGGCAATCCGGCGTCGTGGGAGCTCGCCCTCCAGGCGCGCGACGAGACCGACGGGTACTTCGGCGCCATCGAGGACGCCGCGATCCTCGAGGCGCAGCGCATCCTCTCGGCCGAGGTCGGGATCTTCGTCGAGCCGGCCTCGGCGATCTCGGTCGCCGGCCTGCTCGAGCGAGCGGCCGCCGGCGCCGTGCCGCGGGGTGCGCGCGTCGTGCTCACGGTCACCGGCCACGGCCTGAAGGACCCGCAGTGGGCCCTCCGCACGGCCGACGGCTCCGACGTCGAGCCGACGGTCGTGCCGGTCGACACCGCACAGGTCGCCGCGGCGTTGGGACTCGCCTCATGACGGGCACGCTCGTCGCCGACGCGACCACATCGCTCGTCGGCCGTACCGTCCACGTCAAGGTGCCCGCCACCTCGGCGAACCTCGGGCCCGGCTTCGACACCCTCGGGCTCGCCCTCGCGCGCTACGACGAGCTCGAGGTCTCGGCGACGCCGGCGGGCGTCGAGGTCGAGGTGCACGGCGTCGGCGAGGGCGAGGTGCCGCTGGACGCGTCCCACCTCGTCGTGCGCGCGATCGCGCACGCGTTCGAGCGCGCGGGCGTCGCGCTGCCCGGGCTGCGGCTCGTCGCGCACAACGCGATCCCGCACGGCCGCGGCCTCGGCTCGTCGGGCGCGGCGATCGTCGCAGGGGTGATGGCGGCGAAGGGCCTGCTCGACGGGGTCGTCGACTTCTCGGCCGACGACCTGCTCGAGCTCGCGACGGAGCTCGAGGGCCACCCCGACAACGTGGCGCCGGCGCTCTTCGGCGGACTCACGATCGCGTGGGTCACCCCCGAGGGACCCCGCCACAAGAAGCTCATCGTGCACCGCGGCGTCTCGCCGCTCGTGCTCGTGCCCGAGCACGAGATGTCGACGGCGCTCGCGCGTTCGCTGCAGCCCGAGCAGGTGCCGCACGAAGACGCGGTCTTCAACGTCTCGCGCTCGGCGCTGCTTGTCGCGGCGCTCATCCAGAGCCCCGAGCTGCTCTTCCAGGCCACGGAGGACAAGCTGCACCAGCACTACCGCGCGGCGGCCATGCCCGAGACCGACCGGCTCATCCGGGCACTGCGCGAGGCGGGACACCCCGCCGTCGTGTCGGGTGCCGGCCCGTCGATCCTCGTCCTCGCGAACGACCCGAGCGCCCGAGCAGCGGCGATCGACCTCGTCGAGCGGACGGCCGACACGGTGTGGCAGGCGCTGCCGCTCGCGGTCGACTTCAAGGGCGCGACGGTCACCGCCGCCTGAGCCGCGCTGCCCGCCGACGGCCGGCACGCCGCGACGTGCGCCGCTGCTGCTCGGTCGCGCTCGTCGCAGTCGGATGCCTCCACGCGATGTTTCTCCACAACGGGGCGTCGCGTGGCAGGCTGGGCGGCCGCACGGTGTTAGACTGACTGCGCACCCGGCGGGTGAAGCGGCTGATACGTCAGACCCGACACCGCTCACGAGCCGCATCGTGCAATTCCCGGCAATCTCTTGCTTTCGCACTTGCGCAGTCTGCGCCGCGCGCGCCGACCTCGCTCGAGTCTGCGATCAACTCTCCTGCCGCGCAACCACATGCGCCAGGGGAAAGGACAACACCCAGTGACCAACGCATCCGACCACGCCGCGCGCGTGGCGAACGGCGCCCCCCTCACCGGCCTCAAGGTCGCCGAGCTCCAGGAGCTCGCCGCCTCGCTCGGCATCGTGGGCGCATCCAAGCTCCGCAAGGGCGAACTCGTCGAGGCGATCACCGCGCGTCAGGCCGAGGGCGACGCCGCCCCCACGCTCGACGTCGACGGCACCGCCCCCGTCGAGGCGGCCCCGGTGGCCGACGCACCGAGCGCGCCGGCCGAGGCGGCTCCGTCGACCGACCCCGCGCCCGCTGACGCCGCCCCGGTCGACGGCGCCCAGGCGGCGACGGCCGAGCCCGTCGCCGCGGAGGCATCCGCCCAACCGCGTCGCGGCCGCCAGCCCCGTCGCGCGACGCGCGCGACGACCGCAGCCGTGCAGCACGTGAACGGCGGCGGTGCCGGTGTCGGCCTCGTGC
>NZ_JBSHHD010000059.1:0-11944 GCF_053618155.1 Agromyces sp. NPDC055658
CCTGTGGCCCGCGGCATCCGTCGTGTTCGCCGCCGATTCAGGCGGACGTCAGCGCCGCCGTGTCGCGGCGGCCGGGCAGTCGGCGGGTCGCGGGGAGGGCGGCGAGCGCCGCCACCGCGCACGCGAGCATGCCGACCTTCACGCCCCAGAGCTGCGACGCCGCGTAGTGCTCGACGAGGTCGTCGACCTGTTCGGCCGGGTAGCCCGCCTCGAGGAGCGCCGCCTCCGCCTCCGCCGGGGTGACGTACTCGAGGCCCTGCGACACCTGGACGGTCGCCTGGTCGCGCACGGCCGACTCGAGGTCGGGATCGGCGGCGATGAGCCCGAGCACCGACGACGCGAGCGCCCCGACCATCAACGACCCGATGAGCGCGGTGCCGAGCGATGAGCCGAGGTTCTGCGCGGTGTACTGCAGGCCGCCGGCCTCGCTGCGGGCCTCCGACGGCACCGACGACTGCACGACGTTGCCGAGCTGCGACGCGAGCAGGCCTGCGCCGAGACCGACGAGCGCCATGCCGATGGCGAAGGGCGTCGTCGCGAGCACCGGCTCGATCGTCGCGATGATCACGAGGCAGGCGAGCACGATCGTGACGAGTCCCGTCCGGACGAGCGCGCGGGCGCCGAGCGCCCCGCCCAGGCGTGCGCCGATCGCGGCGGCGGCGAGCATCGCGATCGACGTCGGCAGCAGCCGGATGCCCGTCTGGAACGCGTCCATGCCCTGGGTGACCTGGAGGTAGAGCGGCACCGCGAAGAAGATGCCGAGCAGCACGAGGTTCTGCGCGAGCAGGCTCGCCAGCCCCGAGCGCAATGCGGGGATGCGGAGGTTGCGCACGTCGAGCAGGGGCACGCGTCCGCGAGCGGCGACCCTGCGCTCCCACGCGAAGAAGCCCCAGAGCACCAGGAGCCCGGTGCCGATCACGAACGGGGTGAGTGCGAAGCCGAACGGGGTGATCGGCGACTGGAGCGGCTGGAGCCAGCCCCAGGTGCCGCTCTGGAGGACGCCGATGACCACGAGCGCGAGCCCGAGCGCCGAGAGGAGCGCGCCGACGAGGTCGAGGCGGAATCGCTCGCGAACGTGGTCGTCGGTGATCCACCGGCTCACCGCGAGCACGAACACGACGAAGACGACCTCGCCGGCGAAGACCCAGCGCCAGGAGTACTCGGTGGTGAGCCAGCCGCCGAGGAGCGGGCCGATCGCGACGCCCGCGCCCGCGACCCCGCCGATGATGCCGTATGCGCGCGCCCGGGCCGGCCCTTCGTAGCTGCCGGCGACGAGTGCGGCCAGGGCGGGCAGCACGAGGGCCGCGCCGGCGCCCTCGATGAACGACCAGCCGACGATGAGCACCTCGACGGTCGGCGCGATCGCCGTCATGAGCGAGCCGACCGCGTAGATCACGAGCCCGATGCGGAAGATCCTGAGCCGGCCGAAGAGGTCGCCGATCTTGCCGCCCGTGAGCATGAGCGCGGCCATCACGAGGGCGTAGAGCGTGATCGCGAGCTGGATCGTCGACACGGTGGTGTCGAACTCCTCGACGAGCTGGCTGATCGAGACGCTCATCACCGAGCTGTCGAGCACCATGATGAACTGTGCGATCGCGAGCGGGATCACCGCGCGCGAGGCCTGCTTCGCCGCCGGTTCCGTGTCCATCGCATCCCCGCTCCGTGCGCCGTCGAACCGACCGCTGCGATCGTGACTGCATGATACGGCGGGCGGCCGGCGCGCGGATAGACCCGTATTGCGGGGACGGGACGACGACGCGCGGCGGACGGGGCGGCGGCGCGGGATCGGGACCACCCCTTGCCGTCCGCTCCCTCGACGACCCTACGATGGGGCATGACCGTCGCACTGCGAGGACTCTCCACCGCCGTCCCGCCGACCGTGCTCGTGCAGCCCGAGGTGCGCGACGTGTTCGCCGCGCAGCCCGGGCTGAACCGGCTCGCGCAGCGCATCATCACGACGAGCTTCGACGTCTCGGGCATCGAGACACGGCACACGGTGCTGAGCGAACTCAGTCGCGACGCGCACCCCGACGAACCCGTGTTCTTCGACATCGCGTCGGGCGAGCTGCTCTTCCCCGGCACGAAGGCGCGCAACGAGCTCTACGCCGAGTACGCGACCGGCCTCTACGTCGCCGCGGGTCGCGCCGCGATCGACGCGACGCCCGGCGTGGAGGCCGCCGACGTGACCCACGTCATCACGGTGAGCTGCACGGGCTTCTACGCGCCCGGGCCCGATTTCATGATCGCGCGCGAGCTCGGCCTCGACGCGGGCGTCGAGCGCTACCACCTCGGGTTCATGGGGTGCTACGCCGCAATCCCGGCCCTCCGGCTCGCCGCCCAGCTCTGCGAGGCGGATGCCTCGGCCGTCGTGCTCGTCGTCTCGGTCGAGCTCTGCACGCTGCACCTGCGATCGTCGAACGACCCCGACACGATCGTGGCGTCCTCGCTCTTCGCCGACGGCGCGGGGGCCGCCATCGTCACCGCCCGCGAACCCGAGCCCGGCGAGCGGGCATTCGCGCTCGACCGCTTCGCGACCCGCATCACCCCGACGGGTGAGGGCGACATGGCCTGGAAGATCGGCGACCACGGCTTCGAGATGGTGCTCTCGAACGCGATTCCCGCGATCATCGACGAGCACATCACGGGGGCGCTCGAACCGCTCTTCGCCCACGACGCGGCGCTCGCCGAGGCGCTCGAGACGGATGCCTCGGGGCAGGCGGTCGAGCACTGGGCCATCCACCCGGGCGGTCGCAGCATCCTCGACAAGGTCGAGGCGAGGCTCGTGCTGAGCGAGGCGCAGCTCGTGCCGGCGCGCGACACGCTGCGCGACTTCGGCAACATGTCGAGCGCGACCGTGTTGTTCGTGCTGCGCCGCATCCTCGACGGCGACGCCGCCGGCGGCGACCGGGTCGCGGCGATGGCGTTCGGTCCGGGACTCACGGTCGAGTCGGCGCTCATGACGGTGCTGCAGGCATGAGGGAGCGGTGCTGACCGTGCGGAAGGACGGCGGGCTCTGGCGGTCGCTCGGCTCGCGAGACGAGTCGGCCCGCGAGCTGATGGACGACCCCGGGTGCGACCCCGAGATGCTCGCCCGCACCTTCGAGCAGTTCCGGCTCGTGAACCGGGTGGTCTCCGGTGGCGGCTCGGTCTACCGCAACTGGATCCGGCCCCGTCTCTCACCGGTCTGGACGACCCGGCTCCTCGACGTCGGCACGGGCGCCGCCGACCTCCCGCGCCGGTGGCTCCGGCAGGCGTCGGCCGAGGGCATGCGGCTCGAGATCACCGCGATCGACCCCGACCCCCGCGCGCTCGCCGCGGCCAGGGCGGCCGCCGACGCCGACCCCGCGCCGGGGCTCGAACTGCTGGGCGTCACGACGGGCGAGCTCGCCGAGGCCGACCGTCACTTCGACCTCGTCATGTCGAACCACATGCTGCACCACCTCGACGGGCGGGAGTTCGGCTCGTTGCTCGCCGACTCCGAGCGTCTCGCCGAGCTCGGCGGAACCGTCGTGCACGGCGACATCGAGCGCAGCCGGTTCGCGTACGCGGCCTTCGCCGCCGGCACGCTGCCGTTCGCGGCGAACCTGCTGCGCGACTCGTACATCCGCGTCGACGGGTTGGCGTCCATCCGTCGCAGCCACACCGCGGCCGAGCTCGCCGCGGCGCTGCCGCCGGGCTGGCGGGTGCGCCGCGCCGCGCCGTCCCGGCTCGAGGTGATCTGGCAGGCGGATGCGGCGGGCCGCCCGCGTCACTGATCGAGCCGGAGGCGAACGGATGGGCGAGGTCGACGTCGTGGTGGTCGGCGGCGGCGCGGTCGGCCTCATGACCGCCTGCCTCGCGGCGTCGCGCGGGCTCGACGTGGTCGTGGTCGAACGGCGCCTCGAACGCTCGACGCGGCCGAAGGCGATCGGCGTCCACGCGCCGGGTGTCCTGGCGCTCGCAGAGGTCGGCGTGGCCGCCGGACTCGAGCGGCAGGGTGCGCGCATCACCGCGGGGGAGGTCGGATGCCTCGGGCGACGGCTCGGCCGCATGCGCTTCGCCGGAGCCTCTGCGGTGCTCTCGGTGCCCCAGCACGTCGTCGAGGCGGCGCTGGAACGGCGCCTCGGCGAGCTCGCGCCCGGGGCGATGCGCCGCGGCTCCGAGGCCGTGCGACTCGTGCCGGGCGCAGACGGCGTGGTCGCGCAGCTCGCCGACGGCGCGGAGATCACGGCGCGATGGGCGGTGGTCGCCGACGGCGTGCGCAGCTCCACGAGAGCGGACCTCGGCATCGCCTGGCGGCGCCGACCCGGCCGGGCCGTGTACGCGATGGCCGACGTGGCCGGGCCGGGCGATGAGGTGGCGCGGCTGTTCTTCGAGCCGGGAGGCGTGGTCGAGGCGTTGCCGCTGCCCGGCGGCCGCCGGTGGGTCGCCCACCTCGGACGCGCGACCGATCGCGGCGACCCGGTCGCCGCGTCGCGCTTCGCGGCGATCGTGCACGAGCGCGTGGGCGTGCGACTCGACGACCGGGCCGTCGAGCCGAGCACCTTCGAGGCGAGGCAGCACCTCGCCGGCCGGTTCGACCGCGGCCGGGTCGCACTCGCGGGCGACGCCGCGCACGAGGTGAGCCCGATCGGCGGGCAGGGCATGACGCTCGGGTTCCTCGACGCGCTCGCGCTCGGCGACGCCATCGGCGAGGCGGCCGCCGCCGAACGGCGGGGCGCCCCGATCGAGCACCCGTTCGCCGGTTACGGTCGTCGTCGTCGCCGCGCGGCCCGGCGGGCGTGCCGCCGCGCGCGCTTCAACATGGCGATGGGAGCTCCGGCACGAGGCATCCGGCTCGTCATGCGCAACAGCGCGGTGCGGCTGCTGGGGGTGCCGCCGATGCGGGGACTGCTCGCGCAGGTGTTCACGATGCGCGGGCTGTGACCGCGCGCCGGCGTCAGAGCACGACTCGGGTGAGCACGAAGACCGGGATCAGCCGGTCGGTCTTCGTCTGGTAGTTCGCGTAGTCGGGCCAGGTCTCGTTCGCGCGCGCCCACCACTCGTCGCGCTCGGCGCCCTCGACCTCGCGCGCGACGTAGTCGTGCTTCCGATCGCCGTCCTGCAGTTCGACCTCGGGGTGCGCCTTGAGGTTCCAGTACCACTGGGGCTGCTCGGGCGAGCCGCCCTTCGAGGCGACGACCGCGTACTCCCCGGCGTGCTCGACGCGCATGAGCGCGGTCTTGCGGAGCTTGCCGCTCTTCGCACCGCGGGTCGTGAGCACGATGATCGGCCGACCGCGCAGCGTGTTCGCTGCGGCGCCGTCGGACGCCTCGAACTTCTCGGCCTGCTTGCGGGCCCAATCGGAGGTGCTGGGTGCGTACTCGCCCTCGAGCGGCATGGAGGTCTCCTTCGTGTTCGATCTCCTCTCGACAACCGAGCCGGGGCCCGAGTTCTTCCCTGTGGCAGAATCGCCGCGATGGCGGCTCACGATCTCGAGCATCTGCGCACCTTCCTCACCGTGCTGCGGGCGGGGTCGGTGAGCGAGGGCGCCCGCCTGCTCGGCCTCTCCCAGGCCACCGCGAGCGCACACGTGCAGGCGCTCGAGCAACGACTCGGCACCGCCCTGTTCGAGCGGACGCACGGCGGGGTCGTGCCGACGCCGCGGGCGGTGGCGCTCGGCCGCCGCATCGCCGGACACCTCGATGCGCTCGACGACGTGCTGGCGCCCGCCGTCGCCGGCGATGCGGTGACGATCGACCTCGGCGGCGCGGCCGAGTTCCTCGGCGAAGTCGTCGCGCCGAACATCGACCGGCTCGCCGACGCCTCGTCCGTGCGCGTCCGGATGCGGTTCGGACTCGCGGAACCGCTGCTCGACGAACTGCGCGCGGGTCGCCTCGACCTCGTCGTGAGCTCGGTGCGCCCGGCGCAGCGCGGCCTCAGCGCGGCCCCGCTCGTCGACGAGGAGTTCGTGCTCGTCGCGGCGCCGGCGTTCCGCCCGGCCGGACTGCTCGCCGAGGCGGCGCTCGCCGAGATCCCGGTGCTCGCGTACGGCGAGGAGTTGCCGATCGTGCGCCGGTACTGGCGGTCGGTGTTCGGTCATCGGCCCGACGAGCTCCGCGTGCGCGCCGTGCTGCCCGACCTCCGGGCGATCCGAGCCGCCCTCGTCGCCGGCGCCGGGATGTCGGTGCTCCCGACCTACCTCGTCGCCCACGAGCTCGCCGAGGGCGAGCTCGTGGTGCTGCACGAGCCCGAGTTCGCCCCGCTCAACACGCTCTACGTCGTGACGCGCGCGGGAGAGCTCGAGCGGCGCGAGCCGCTGCGGTCGATCGCGGCCGCGCTCCGCGAGATCTCGGCCGGCTGAACCTCCGATGCGTTCGGGTTTCGGGCTTCGGGACGCCGGTGGGCACCGGCGCCGACGGGTTCAGGCCGCGCGCTCACCGAGGGCCTCGAGCAGGGCGCCGGCGACCGCCTCGCTCGACTGGGGGTTCTGCCCCGTGATCAGGTTGCCGTCGCGCACGACGTGACTCGACCAGGCGGCACCGCCTTCGACGTGCGCGCCGCGCTCGGCCAGCGCCGATGCGACGAACCACGGGGTACCCGCACCGAGCCCGCCGGTGCGTTCCTCCTCGTCGGTGAACACGGTGAGGGCCCGGCCGGCGAAGGCGAACCCGCCGTCGGCGAGCGTCGCGCTGAGCAGGGCCGCCGGACCGTGGCAGAACGGCGCGATGAGCACGCCGGCGCGGTCGGCCGCGACGAGGGCGGCGCCGACGGCGGGGTCGTGCGCGAGGTCGACCATCGGACCGTGGCCGCCCGGCAGCACGAGCGCGTCGTAGGCGGCGGCGTCGAGGTCGCCGATCGCCGCCGGTGCGGCGAGCTCCGCGGCGATCGACTCGAGGTAGCCCTGGAACTCCTCGACCTTGGCGGCGTCGCCCACGATCTCCGGCGACAGCGAACCGGGGTCGACGGGCGCCGGGGCGCCGCCGGGCGTCGCGAGCGTGACCTCGGCTCCCGCCGCGGTGAGCGCGCGGTGGGCGACGACGAGTTCCTCCGCCCAGAATCCGGTCGGGTGGGTGCTGCCGTCGGCGAGCTCGATCGCGTCGGCGGCGGTGACGATCATGAGGATGCTGGTCATGGGGTTCCTTTCGACGCCGACGAGTCTCCCTCCGAGGCATCCCCCGCCGGCATCGGAATTCCGATGGCGGGCATCGCCTGGCGCGCTGGCTCAGCGCTCGAGCGCCCGCAGGGCGAGCCACGCGGCGGCGCGATCGTCGGGGCTCGACAGCGACAGCCCCGACCGTTCCTCGATGCGGGCCAGCCTGGAGGCGAGCGTCTGCCGGTGCACGCCGAGGGTGGCGGCCGTCGTGCCGAGGGCGCCGTGCTCGGCGAGGTAGACGCGCAGGGTCTGCAGCAGCTCGCCGTGGGCGCCGTCGTCGTCGCGCAGGCCGTCGAGCAGTTCGCCGATGCGCGCCGTCCCGTCGCCGTCGAGTCGTTCGAGGACGTACGCCACGGTGGGCAGGGACCGGTACCGAACGACCGTGCGGGCATCGGCGACGGCGGCCTCGTGCGCCTGCCGTGCCTCGCCCGCGCTGCGGGCGAGGCCGTCGCCGGGAGCCGACGAGCCCAGGCCGAGGCGCAGCACGGCGCGGCCGTCGAGTGCGAACTCGTCGACGCGGCGGGCGAACGCCTCGACGTGGTCGTCGCGCAGGAATCCCAGCACGCGCTCGTGCGCCTCGGTCACGACGTGCACGGCGCCGAGTTCGTCGAGCCACCGCGTCACGAGCCGTTCGAGGTCGACGGCCTTCGAGCGGCTCGAGAGGGCGAACGCCGTCAGGCTGCGTTCGCGCACCCCCCACCGCCCGAGCAGCGCGGATGCCTCCGCACCGCCCGCGAGCAGGGTGTCGACCATGACCGCACGGCCGAGGCGTTCGGTGCCCGTCTGGTCGTGGGTGCGCAGCACGAGGTCGAGCAGGGCGGCGACCTGCGACGCGAGGTCGCGGCTCCGGCTCGTCGAGCCTTCGCGCGAGGCGATGACGAGGTGGGCGGTGAGGTCCTCGCCGGGCCCGACCGGGTGCACCTGCAGTCCTGGATGGCGCACCCGCACCGGCCGATTGAACGCGACCGCGATCGCATCCTGCACGTGCAGCCCGCCGGCGCCCGCGGTGGTGATCACTTGGCCGTGCACGTCGACGAGCACCGCCCAGCCGTCGATGCGATGCGCGAGCTCGGCGATCACGGCCTTCGCTCCGCCCCGGCGGGCGACCTGCGTGAGCACCTTCGTGCCGGTCGTCACGAGCCGGTCCTCGGCTGCCTGGTCGGTGGCCAGCAGCGCGACGAGCGTCGGGAGCAGGGCGTCGGGCGGCGTCGTCGCGCCGACGATCGCCGTCGCATCGGCGTTCGCGACGGCTGCGCGCAGCTCTGCGGTGTCGCCGGTCGTCACGAGCACGGCGGCCGCGAGCTCGGCGGCCCGGTCGTCGCCCGCACCGATTGCGGCGGCGAGCTCGCCCGGCCGGCCGACGACGAGGGTGGCGAAGGCCGGATGGCCCACGACGGCGAAGTCGGCGAGCGGCACCGCGGAGTCGACGGGCACCGACTCGTCGAGACGCCCGGCCACGAGTTCGGCACCGACGTGCGCTGCGATGGAGTCGAGTCGGCGCGCCACGACTCGATTGTACGAAATGTCGATCAGCTCACGCTCGACTCACACTTCTTCGCAATGACGTGAGTGGGGCGGCCTGCCTACCATCGCCATGCCCGGGCACGAGATCCCGCCCGGACGAGCGATCCGAAGGAGCATCATGAAAGCCATCGTCTTCCGTCAGCCGGAGACGCCGATCGAGGTCGCCGAGGTCGACCTCGCCGCCCCGAAGGCCGGCGAGGTCCGCGTGAAGATCGCCGCGGCCGGGGTCTGCCACTCCGACCTGCACGTGAAGCGAGGGGAGTGGGACGCCCCGGCACCGCTCGTCATGGGGCACGAGGGCTCGGGCGTGGTCGTCGAGCTGGGCGAGGGCGTCACCTCGCTCGCCGTCGGCGACCACGTCGTGCTCAGCTGGGTGCCGCCCTGCGGCGAGTGCCGGTACTGCCGTTCGGGCCACGAGGCCCGCTGCCAGAAGGTGGCGACGGTCGTCGCACCCAAGGGCGTGCTCTTCGACGGCACGTCGCGCCTCGAGCAGGCCGGCCAGCCGGTGCACCACTACCTCGGGGTCTCGTCGTTCGCCGAGGAGGTCGTCGTGCCGGCATCCGGTGCCGTGAAGGTGCGCGACGACGCCCCGCTCGACGTCATCGCCGTCGTCGGCTGCGCCGTCGCCACCGGCGTCGGTGCCGTGCTCAACACCGCCGCCGTCGAGCCCGGGGCGACCGTCGCCGTCATCGGCTGCGGCGGCGTCGGCCTCAATGTCGTGCAGGGCGCGAAGCTCGCGGGCGCCGAGCGCATCATCGCGATCGACGTGCTGCCCGAGAAGACGCAACTCGCCCTGCAGTTCGGCGCCACCGACCGCATCGATGCCTCGCAGGCCGACGCGGTCGAGCAGCTCTTCGAGCTCGTCCCCGACGGGGTCGACTACGCCTTCGACGCCATCGGCCGGACCGTGACCACCGAGCAGGCCATCCGCATGCTCGGTCTCGGCGGAGCGGCGGTCATCGTGGGCCTCCCGCCGACCGGTGCGAAGGCCTCGTTCGAACCGCTCGTGCTCGCCGAGGCCGACCAGCGCATCCTCGGCTCGAACTACGGTTCGGTGCGCCCCTCGATCGACATCCCCGCGCTCGTCGACCGATACATGGACGGCCAGCTGAAGCTCGACCCGCTCATCTCGGCGCGCCGCCCGCTCGCCGAGGCCGCCGAGGCGTTCGACGAGCTCGAATCCGGCGAGGCGCTGCGCACGCTGCTCATCCCGTAGCACCCGACGTCCCACCCGTTCCGACGCACCCCCACCCACCGCCCCGACTCATTGGAGAGTTGCCCATGTCAGCCCCCACCCAGACCGGCGCCCCCGCGTCGGCCCCCGTCGACGCCGGCCTCCGCCGCGGCGTCATGAGCGGGCCCGAGCTCGCCGCCCAGGCCATCGCCAACATCGCACCGAGCGCGGTCATCGCGTTCACCGCTGCCGGCATCTACATCGGCGCCGGCAACGGCACGATGCTCTCGTTCGTGCTCGCCACCCTGGTGATCCTCGCGGTCGGCTACTGCGTCGCCGTCTTCGCGAAGCGCCACGCCTCGGCCGGGTCGCTGTACACCTACGTCGCGAAGGGCCTCGGCCCGTTCGGCGCCTACCTCGCCGGTATCGCGCTGCTCGTCGGTTGCTGGGGCATCGCCGCGGGTTCGCTCGGCGGCGCGGTCTCGTACATGAACCAGTTCCTCGTGCTCATCGGCATTCCCGCAGAGGGCCTCGGCTGGTCGATGGCGCTCGCCGTCGTGCTCGGCGGACTCGCCACGCTCTTCACGATCCGCGGCATCCGGCTGTCCGCGCGGGTCTCGCTCGTGCTCGAGCTCGTCTCGGTCACGATCATCCTGATCCTGCTCATCCTCGCGCTCGCCTGGGCCGGGCCGGCGGCGTGGGACCCGGCGCAGTTCTCGCTCGACGGGGTGCCCTTCCAGGGCGTCGCCGCGGGCATGGTGCTCGGCATCCTCGGCTTCGTCGGGTTCTCGTCGGCCGATGCGCTCGGCCGCGAGGCGAAGAACCCGTACACCGCCATCCCCCGGGCGATCATGTGGAGCGCGGTCACGGTCGGCATCCTCTACGTGTTCTCCGCGTACACGCAGATCGCGATCCTCGGCGAGGACCTCGCCACGGTGGCGAGCCCGCTCGAGGCCATCGCGACGCAGATCGGCATGCCGACGTGGTTCGCCCCGATCCTCACCTTCGGCGTCGGCGCGTCGTTCTTCGCCGTCGTCGTGGCCCCGCTGAACGTCGTCGGGCGCATCATCTACGTCATGGGCAAGGAGGGGGTCGTCGCCGAGCGATTCGGCCGCACCCACGACACGCACCTGACCCCGCACCGCGTGCTGCTCATCGCGGGCCCCGCGGCGATCGCGCTCGATCTCGTGCTGCTCGCGATCGGCGTGAACCCGATGGACATCGTCGTCTGGGTCGACACCTACGGCACCTACGGGTACATGGTGGCGTACGCGCTCGTCGCGATCGCCTGCGTCGCGTACACGCGCCGCGAGAAGATGCGCAACGGCCTCGTGTGGTTCTGCGCCGTCGTCTCGGTCGGTGCGATGGCGTACGTGTTCTTCGCGAACGTGTGGCCCGTGCCGGCGTGGCCGCTCAACGTGATCCCGTACCTGTTCCTCATCACGATGATCGCAGCGATCGCCTGGTACCTGCACCTCGCCAAGCGTCGGCCCGAGGTCATCGCCAACATCGGCAACACCGAGACGGACGCGCTCGAGGGCGTCGGCTAGACACCGCTGCGACCATCCGACGGCGCCCCTCCGACCAGGAGGGGCGCCGTCGACGCGTCTCCGGCACGCAGCCGGCTGCGGGCGCGGCGACCGCGGCGGAGCCGTGCGTCGCCCGAGGCGCGATGACGGGTGGATGTCGCGCCCGGATGCCGCCGGCCCGGCCATGCCGGACGGGCGCGACACGCCCGGGATGCACGGCCGATTTGTCGCATCGGGACCCTGCCGCGTAGATTCTTTCTTGTCGCCACGGCGGAGCGGAAAGCGAGAAGCAGACCGGCCGCGAAGACGATGATCTTAGCCAAATAACCTCGAAGGCGCAGTATTGCGACTCGGTGATTTCAAGCCTAAGATGAAACCTCACCTCAATTGATGTCACGGCCTCCGGGTTGGTGACTCGAACGCATGTGATCCGATCGTGTATCGGAGGCCGGCGAAGAGGTGGTATGGTTGACAGGTTGCCCTGAGGGCAGGTCGAGAGACTGAAACTCGGGTGCGTCCGTTCCTTGAGAACTCAACAGCGTGCACTATGTTCAATGCCAATTTATTGAACCCCAGCCGGTCTTTGGATCGGTGGGATTCCTT
>NZ_JBSHHD010000060.1:0-10633 GCF_053618155.1 Agromyces sp. NPDC055658
CCTCGTGGCATCCGGCCCGTTCGCGTCCCGTGTCCGGTCCGTCCGGTCAGGCCCCTGCCGTCGCGGACGCGCCGGCCGCGACATCCGCGCCGCCATCACCGGCGCCCGCCGCGCGCCCGGCGTCGCGCTGACGGATCGCACCGACGTTGCGGAGGAACACGATGATCCAGCTGAAGATGAGCACGGCCGCGACGAGCTCGACCGCGGTGAGGTTGTAGTAGCCGATCGCGAAGAACACGCCGAGCACGACGATCACCGCGACGTACACGTACCCGAGCACGACGAACGCCTTCGGCATCGGCGGAACGAGCCGGGCGAGCGCGAAGACGAGGACCGCGAACGCGACGGCCATTCCGGTCGCGACCGAGTTGTGCACGATGAAGAAGTCGTCGACGTGGAAGATGCCGACGCAGGCGAGGAAGATGCCGATCACGACGAGCAGCACCCGCACGGTGCGGCGCCGGCGCTGGTCGACCGCGGTCTCGACCGGCAGCGAGGTCGTGCCGTAGCGGGCGATCGTCGTGACGATGACGCCGGCGATGACGAGCGTGAGGTTGAAGGCGAACGCCGAGACGTCGTCGGTCATGCCGAGCGCCGAGAGGTTCTTCTGCCACCACAGCGGGTCGCTCGCACTCAGCATCGAGGCGATGACGCCGACCACGAGGAACACGGCGAGCACGAGCGACAGGAGGCTCGGCGTGAGGTTCGCGCCGCTCAGGAAGCCGACGTAGGCGCTGAGGGCGAGGGCGACGCCCGCGAGGGCGATCGCGGGCAGCGTGAAGACGACGGCGCCGATGAAGCTGCGCTCGAGGATGTTCGCGAGGCCGAGCCAGACGAGCAGGGCGATGACCGCGTTCGCGACGCCGAGCGCGACGATGTCGAACCAGTGCAGGCGGGCGCCCGGCACTTCGAACGGGTCGGTCCCGCGCGCGAGGTCGCGGCGCACGAGCACCCGGGAGACGACGAACGACGCGCCGGCGACGAGGGCGCCGGCGAGCGCCGCGAACTCGCCGAGCGAGCCGTCGCCCGAGATCGCGAGGTCACGGCCCCAGAAGAGCGGCGTCGCGACGACGATTCCGACGACGAACGCGATCGTGCCGATGACGAGCGCGAAGCTCTCGACCGACTCCGCCGACTCGGTCGGGCGGGCGAACACCCGGCGCCACGACGATGCTTCCCTCACTGCGACTCCCTCGCTCGATCGGCGCCCGGCGGGCGCGTCGCTGCCCATCCTGCCGCAGACCGGCGCGCCGACCGTGATGGCGGGGCGGCGCGGTCGGGTCGGTCAGCGGTCGGTCGGGTCGAGCACCTCGAGCATCGAGCCCTGCACGAAGCCGGCCCATTCGTACGCCGCGCGCAGGTAGTCGTCGCGGGTCTCGGACGCCGCGGCCCCGCTCTCGTCGTCGACCGCGGCGAGGTCGCCGGGCTCTTCGTCGGCGTCGTCGCCGGCCGCGCCGACGCGTTCGGCGAGGATGAGGCGGAGGTCGGTGAGGAACGTCAGCCAGCCCCACGCCTCGGACTGGTCGAGCTCGATCTGCACGATGCCGTCGCCCTGGACCGCGGTGGCGTCGCGCACCCGCTGCGCGGCCTGGCGCTTGCCGTCGACGAGGCTCTCGCGCGTGTAGCGGCTGAACTCGGCCGAGGCCTCGGCGTCGTCGGGGTAGGCGCTCGGCAGCAGGCGTCCGAGCGCCGGGTCGCTCGGCTCGCCGAGCAGCAGCACCGAGTCGACTTGGTCGGCGAGCTCGGAGAGCAGCATCGCCTCCTCCGACTCGAGCACGAGCCGGACGCCCTCTCCCCCGCCGAGGCCCGCGACGATCACGTGTCGCCCCTCGCGACCGTGGCCTGCAGCCCGTAGCCGTGCATCGCGTGAACGTGGTGCTCCATCGCCTCGCGGTTGCCGGAGGCGACGACCGCGCGGCCTTCGGTGTGCACGCGCAGCATGAGCCGCTCGGCCTCGTCGCGCGGGTAGCCGAAGTAGCTGCGGAAGACGTAGCTCACGTAGCTCATGAGGTTGACCGGATCGTCCCACACGATGACGCGCCACGGCACCGCGGCGGCGCCCTGCGCGGCCTGGTCGAGGTCGTGTGCTTCGAGGATGTCGGTCACCCCTCCAGCCTGACACGATTTCCGTCGGTCGAGTAGCGGGGCGTCGCCCGGCGCGCGGCGCGCTACTCGCCGGGGCGCGCAGCGTCCTCGTACTCGACCGCGGGCGGACCGTCGCCCACGACCGGGACCGCAGCCGTCTCGTCGACGAGCTCGACGCGCCGGCGACCGGCGCCGCGCACGAGGACGAGATAGCAGACGGCGAGCACGGCGAGCCACACGACGCCCACGACGAGCGCCGGCCGCGACTCGGGCATGACGCCGATGAGCACGATCACGAGGCCGATGACGCCGAGCGCGACCCATGCGGCGACGGGGTAGAACGGCATCGGGAACTCCGAGGGGAGCCAGCGCTCGCGCGCGATCTCGTGCTTCATGCGGAGGTGCGACACGAGGATCATGAGCCAGACGACGACGGTCGCGAAGGTCGCGAGCGCGGCGATGAGGAAGAAGATCTGGTCGTGGAACCAGATGTTCAGCACGACGCCGACGAGGAGCGCGCCGACCATCGCCAGCACCGTCATGAACGGCACGCCGTTGCGGGTGGTGCGCTGGAACGCCTTCGGCGCGTGACCCTGCTCGGCGAGACCGTGCAGCATGCGCCCGGCCCCGAAGATGTCGGCGTTGATGGCCGAGAGCGCCGCCGTGACGACGACCGCGTTGAGCACGTGGGCCGCGCCGGTGAGGCCCAGGCCGTCGAAGATCGAGACGAACGGGCTCGCGCTGCCGTCGATCGTGGTCCACGGCTGCAGCATCATGATGACCGTGAGCGTGAGCACGTAGAACAGCAGGATGCGCACGGGCACCGAGTTGATGGCCTTCGGGAGCACCTTCTTCGGGTCCTGCGCCTCGCCCGCCGTGATGCCGATCACCTCGGTGCCGCCGAAGGCGAACATGACGATCGTGAGCGATGCCAGGATGCCCCACACCCCGTGCGGTGCGAAGCCGTCGACGAAGAGGTTCTGCACCCCGGCTGCGTGCTCCGACTGGTTCGCGAGCCCGAAGACGATGATGGCGATGCCGCCCGCGATCATCGCGACGATGGCCGTGATCTTGATGAGCGAGAACCAGAACTCGAGCTCGCCGAACACCTTCACGCTCGCGAGGTTGACCGCCGCGATGACGAAGACGATCGCGAGGATCCACACCCAGCGCTCGACGTCGGGGAACCAGAAGCCCATGTACACGCCGAACGCGGTGACGTCGGCGAGCGCGACGACGAACATCTCGAACGTGTAGGTCCACCCGGTGAGGAATCCCGCGAAGGGGCCGACGTAGCGGGAGGCGTACTGTCCGAACGAGCCGGCCACCGGGTGGCGCACCGCCATCTCGCCGAGTGCGCGCATGACGATGAAGATCACCGCGCCGCCGATCATGTAGGCGAGCAGCACGGCCGGGCCGGCCGCCTGGATCGCCGCGGACGAGCCGTAGAAGAGGCCGGTGCCGATCGCCGAGCCGAGCGCGATGAAGCGGATGTGGCGCGCGCTCAATCCGCGCCGCAGGCTGCCCTGGGTCTCCGTGGTGCTCACGATTCTCCTTCGAACTGGTGTGCGGGAATGGTCGGCTCGATGAGGACGCGGTAGCCGAGCCGGCGGTCGAACCCGTGGATCTCGCGGGTGTCGAGGGCGTCCATGAACGCGAGCGTCTGCTCGGTGATGACCTGCCCCGGCACGAGCACGGGGAAGCCGGGCGGGTACGGGGTGACGAAGCCCGCCGAGATCGCCTCGGCGCCGTCGGCGATCCGGCGGCGCACCTCGGCCGGCGAGAGGTACTCGCACGCGTCATCCGAGTAGCTCATGAAGTACGCGGCGCGCAGGTCGCCGTCGGGAAGGTCGCCGGCGGCGCGGAAGCGATCGGCGAACCGGCTGAAGTCGGGCAGCGGCGGCGTCGCGGGGCCGCGCCGTTCGGATCGGGCGACGCCCCCGCGACCGCCGGACGGGCGGGACTCGTGCTCGAGCTCGGTCGCGATCTTCACGAGCACCTCGACGAGGTACGCGACGGCGCTGCGCGACGTGCCGATGTTCGTCATCAGGAGCACGGTGTTGCGCGAGGTCTTGTTGACCTGGATGCCGTACCGGTCCATGAGGTGCTCGTGCTTGAACGTGTCGCCGTCGATGCCCGTGAGCCCGATGTGGAGCGTCAGCCGGCTCGGGTCGACGACGAACTCGTCGCGCCGCCAGGCCTCGGCCATGTCGGCGAGCCCGTCGCGCAGGGGCATCGGCCGGTCGGTCTCGCGGTGCCGCTGCGGCACGAGGTCGAGGGTGCTCAGGATGCGGAAGCGCTTGCGCAGCAGCGGGTGGCGGGCGACGGCGTGGCCGATGTGCACGGCGAGGTCGGCCTGGCGCTGCACGAGGGCGTACCCCTCGAGCTCGACCTGCCGGCGGCCGACGTCGAGCGACGCGAGGATCTGGTAGTTCGGCGACGTCGAGGTGTGCGTCATGTACGCCTCGTGGAAGTCCTCGGCGTTCGATGCCGCGAAGTCCTCGTCGTGGATGTGGATCATCGACCCCTGCCGCAGCGCGGTGAGCGTCTTGTGCGTCGACTGCGTGGCGTAGACGCGCAGCCGGGCCCGCGACGGGTCGGCGAGCAGCCGGCGCTCGAGCATCGCGCGCTCGGCGTCCGGCTCGGCGGCCAGCTCGCGCTGCTGCGCGTCGTACGCCGCCCGGCGGTCGGGGTCGGCGAACGCGCGGCCGAGCTCTCGCGCCGCGGCCATCGCCGTGCGGCGTCGGTACACCGGGTGGAACGCCGCGAACGCGAACCACGCCTCGTCCCAGAGGAAGACGAGGTCGGGCTTGATCGCGAGGCACTCCTCCATCACCCGGGCGGGGTCGTAGACGATGCCGTCGAACGTGCAGTTCGTGAGCGCGACCATCTTGACCTCGTCGAGCCGGCCCGCCCTGCGGTAGGCGAGCAGCGTCGACTTGATCGTCTCGAGCGGCACCGCGCCGTAGAACGAGAACTCGTCGAGCGGGTACGCGTCGAGGTAGGCGACCCGCGCCCCCGCGAGCATGAGCGCGTAGTGATGCGACTTGTGGCAGTTGCGGTCGACGAGCACGACATCGCCGGGCTTCACGATCGACTGGTGCACGATCTTGTTCGCGGTCGACGTGCCGTTCGTGACGAACACGGTCTTGCGCGATCCGAACGCCCGCGCCGCCGCGGCCTGCGCCCGCCGCAGCGATCCGCTCGGATCGAGCAGCGAGTCGAGCCCGCCCGATGTGGCCGAGGTCTCGGCGAGGAAGAGGTTCATGCCGTAGAAGTCGGCGAAGTCGCCGACCCAGCGCGAGTCGAGCACCGAGGCGCCGCGCGAGACGGGCAACGCGTGGAACGCACCGGTCGGGCGGCGGCTGTACTCCTGCAGGGCGTGGAAGAACGGCGCCTCGTACCGCTCGGCGACCCCGGCGAGCAGGGTCAGGTGCAGCTCCATCGCGTCCTGCGTGCGGAAGATGCGCCGGAACCGGCTCGTGAGCTCGTGCGCCAGTCGCTCGATCGACACCCCCGCGACGAGGTAGAGGTCGAGCTCGGGCCGCAGCGCCGAGAGCTGCTCGGCCAGCATGGTGATGCGGTCGATCGGGCTCGCCGGCCGCGCGCCGCCGAGGTGGCCGTCGACGAACGCGCGCAGGTCGCGGCTCAGCGGCCGGTCGGTGCGCCACCCGAACCCCGGCCGGATGACGCAGGCCTGGAGCTCGGGGTTCACGAGCACGGCGGCGAGCGCATCCTCGACGTTCTGCACGAAGACGAGTTCATAGGCGAGGCGATCTGACGGACGGCGCTGCGAGCCGAGCGACGCCCGCATCGCGGCCTCGGCCTCGTCGCCGTCGTTGCCGACGACGAGCACCTGGAACACGTGCGGCGCGGCGACGGTCTCGGCTGCGCCCGACTCGGGCTCCTCGCCGGCCGGCCGCGGGAACCACGATCGCGGAGCCACGTCGTCGAGGTGCGCCGCGGCGGCGGCCAGGTCGCCTCGCTCGATCAGCTCTCGTAGCGTGCGGACGGCATCGACCCCGGGGATCGCCCAGTACCCCTCGAGGGCCTCGAGCACCGGCAGCAGCCGCGCGAACTCACCGGCCACGTCGAGTTCACCGGGTTCCGCGAGGGGACCGACCGCGTTCGCCGGCCCGGCGACGGACTGCCTGACGACATGGCCGAGGTATTCCCACACGTCGCTGCGGAGCCGCCAGGCGCTCGACGGGATCCCGGCGGGCGCCGCCACTCCGGATTCCGCCGCTGCCACTCCGAACTCCCTCGTCCTCCGCATGCCGCACGTTCGCGCCGCCCTTCAACGACACCCCATGCGACGCCGCCGCACGACCGTCGCACGACGGCTCGTGTCTGGAGATGCAGACAGATCGTCCGGGATCTCAGACGGAGATCGGTCGGATCAGGCCGACCGGCCAGCCGCCGCGACCGGGGCCGCGGACGGAACGGGCGGACGCGGCGGGTACACCCAGGTCACGAGCACCACGGAGATGATCATGAGCAGGAACCACGAGACGAGCTTCGAGGCCGACACGAGCTGCCAGCCGTCTGCCTGGTCGGGGTAGAGCCAGGCCCCGCTCGCGGTGCCGATGTTCTCCGCGAACCAGATGAAGAGCGCCACGAGCGCGAAGGCGACGAGCAGCGGCATCCGCGGCGTGCGCCGCCACACGCGGAAGTGCATGACCGTCGGCCACCACAGCACGACCACGGCGGCGAGCAGCACCCAGCGGAAGTCGGCGATGTAGTGGTGCCCGAAGAAGTTGAGGTAGATCAGCGCCGCGAGGATCGCCGTGATCCATCGCCGCGGATAGCGCGTGAAGCCGAGGTCGAAGAGCCGGTACACGCGCACCATGTACGACCCCACCGCCGCATACATGAACCCGGAGAAAAGCGGCACTCCCGCGATGCGCAGCACCCCGTCGCCCGCGTACATCCACGAGCCGACGTCGGTCTTGAAGATCTCCATCACGGTTCCGGTGAGGTGGAAGAGCACGATGACCCACAGCTCGCGTCCCGTCTCGAGGCGGGTCGCGACCATGACCACCTGGATCAGCACCGCCGCAATCGTGAGCGCGTCGTTGCGCGCGAGCACCGCGTCGTCGGGGTACCAGAGGCGGGCCGCGACGATGGCCGCGAGCAGCGCCGCCCCGAAGACGCACGCCCAGGCCTGCTTCGCGCCGAAGACGAGGAATTCGACGAGCCATGCGCGGATGCCTCGCTCGGGAGCCCCCGCGAGGAGCCGATGCGCCGCGCGGTCGATGGCACGCTCGACCGTGGTGAGCTGCTGCTCGTGCGCCGAACCCGGGTCGCCGCCGGGCCGTGACCCGGCCGTCACCCGTCGCGCCTCGAGGCCGTGACCGTGAACTTCGGGTTGCGCGCGATCTGACGGGTCGGCCCCACCGTGCGCTCGAGCATCGGACGGTAGCGGAGGTGCGAGTTCCAGACGCACCAGAGCTCGCCGCCGGGCGCGAGCACCCGCGCCGCGTCGGCGAAGAGGTGGGCGGCGATGCCGGTCGAGAGCGCGGCGTCGCTGTGGAAGGGCGGGTTCAGCACCACAAGCCGCTCGCTCGCCTCGGCGAGCCGCTCGAGCCCGTCGGCCTGCGTCACCTCGACGCGGTCGCCGACGCCGTTCGCCTCGGCGGTCGCACGGGCGGATGCCGCGGCCGCGGCCGACCGGTCGGTGGCGACGACCCGCACACCCGGGCGCTCGCGCGCGAGCCACGCGGCCACGACACCGGTGCCGCAGGCGAGATCGACCGCGGTCGGGGCATCCGGCATCGCCGCACCCAGCTCGCCGAGCAGGAACCGCGTGCCGATGTCGACGCCGGCACCCGCGAACACGCCGCCGTGCGCGACGACCTCGAGGCCGAGATCGCCGTGCCGCTCGTGCCGGGGCCATCCGGGTTCGGCCCCCGTGCGGGCACCCGACGCGACGAGCACGCGCGACTTCTGCCGCGCGTGCGAGACGTCGACGCGCTCGAAGTGCCGGAGCAGCACGTCGTTCATCGCGAGCGACATGTGCTTGATGCGGCCGCCCGCCACGAACACGACCCCGGATGCCGCGTGGCCGGCCACGAGCGCGGCGACCTCGTCGAGCCGGTCGAGCGGGCGGGGCAGCCGTGCGAGCACGAGGCGCGCGCCGGCGACGAGCCCGGGCGCGAGGGGCAGCGAGTCGACCGCGCCGACGAGCCCGAGTCGTCCGGCGTTCTCGGCGAGCGCGCGTTCGCCCGTGATGAGGTCCTGGTGCGCGCGGACGGGATGCGCGGCGTCGGCGCCGATCGCATCGGCCGCGCCGAGGGCGAGCGCTCCGTACGCGTCGTCGATGACGGCGACCGCGTCGGGCTCGCTCTCCGCGAGACGACCGGCAGCCTCGTCGAGGATGAGTCGATCGGCCGCGTCGACGGCTTCGAGCCCCGGCCCCTCGACATCGGGATGTCGGCGGAGCGCGCCGAAGTCGAGAGGCATGAGCCAAGGCTACGCGGCGAACGTCTCGAGGCGCTCGTGAGCTCGCCCGCCCGCCGGCGAGGTGGAAGCTGGGTGCGGTACCCGGCTCGGTTTGCTACCCTCGGGTCCGCATGCGGCGAGAACGGCACGGGGGCGCGACTCGCGGCGGGCGATTCGTCCGCCGCTTCGCCGGCGTACTCGGAACGGCCGCCGTGTTCGGCCTGCTCGCGACCGTGTCGCTCGCCCCGCAGGTGAACCCCGCGACGATCGAGGCGGCCGCCGCCGCGAGCGACGCCGCCGACTCCTTCCGCGCGGCCGCCCAGTCGGTGCGGGTCGACGGCGAGGCATCCGCCACCGCCGTCTCGACCGAGTCGTACGTCGCGTCGACGGGTCCCGAGACGCTCATCGCGGGCGGCACCAACCTCGACTGGGCGAAGCTCGTGATCGTCGACGGCGGCTGGCCGCTCACCGACGAGAACGTGACGTTCATGATGCGGTGGATGCGCCAGGAGAACGGCGCCGACAACTGGTGGAACCGCAACAACCCGCTCAACAACGGCATGGGCTCGGGCGGCGGCTCCGGACTCGGCAGCTACGCGACGCTCGTCGACGCGGCGTACTACGCGGCCGCGAACATCGGCTCGGGGCGGTACCCCGAGGTCGAGGCCGCGCTCGAGCGCGGCGACTCGGCCGACGCGACGGCGCAGGCGATCTGGGCCTCGCCGTGGGCGTCGAGCCACTACGGCTACGGCACCCACTGGAGCTCCCGCCCGTATGAGGTCGTCGAGGCGCCCGCCTCGGCCTGGGGTCGCTGACCCGCACTCGAACGGGGGGTGGAGGGGCCCGCCCGACCGGAGTACGTTCGGACGCGGATCCGCCCACCCGAGGCTTTCCGTGCGCGCCGGAGCGTGCGCAAAGGGCGGATGCGCAGTTCGATCAAGGTCGGAGTACCCGATGCGCCGTTCAATCCCACTCACCGCTGCCGCCGCCGTCGCCGTCGCGATCGGCGCGACGACCGCCGTCGCCGCGCCGGCGACCGCCGCGCCGAAGGCGCCGAGCTCGGGCCCGCCCACGGTGCTGGCCGAGCACCTCGTCGGCCCGCTGACGTTCGACCTGTCGGCCGACGGCGTCATCACCGTGGGCCAGTCGTTCCTCGGCGAGGTCACCCGCATCGCCGGCGGAAGCAGCGAGACCCTCTCGCAGGGCCCCGACTCGACCGGCGTCTCGGTGCTCGGCCCGACCGTCACCTGGAGCGAACGCGCCGGAGACGAGCAGACGATCGAGGGGTCGTGGCTGAAGTCGAGCGGCCCCGCCGGCGACACGTCGATCGACCTGCTCGCGTGGGAGCAGGCCAACAACCCCGACGGCGACAGCTGGTACGGATTCGAGGAGATCTCCGACGAGTGCGCCGCGACGCTGCCGCCGTTCGTGAACCCGCGCTACCAGGGGCTGGTCGACACCCACGCGTACGGCACGCTGGCGCTGCCCGGCGTGACCTACGTCGCCGACTCGGGCATGAACGCGGTGCTGAAGGTCGTCGGCGACGAGGTCTCGACGGTCGCCGTGCTGCCCCCGCAGCCGCTCGTGGTCACCGAAGAGATGCGCGTGGTCGGCGAGGTCGAGGGGCAGCCGATCGTGCTCGACGAGTGCGTCGTCGGCCTGACCTACGACGCCGAGCCCGTGCCGACCGACGTCGAGATGGGCACCGACGGGATGCTCTACGTGTCGACCCTTCCCGGTGCGCCCGGGCTCGGATTCCCCTACGGCTCGGTCTACCGCGTCGACCCGGTGAGCGGGGACTCCGCGCTGGTCGCCACCGGCTTCGCCGGAGCGACCGGACTCGCGGTGGCGCCGAACGGCACGGTCTACGTCAGCCAGATGTTCGGCGGCAAGGTGTCGGCGATCACGCGCGACGGATCGGTCTCGACGTTCGCCGAGGTCGACAGCCCGGCCGGCGTCGAGTGGCAGAGCGGCAAGGTGGTCGTCTCGGCCGGCGTCTTCGGCGACGGGCGGATCGTCTCGTACCCCGTCCGGGGCCGCTGAGGCCTCATCGGCACGAACCCGCGTCGTCCGGCATTCGCCCGAATGCTGGACGACGCGCTGACGT
>NZ_JBSHHD010000061.1:0-8748 GCF_053618155.1 Agromyces sp. NPDC055658
CGGTGGAAGCAGGGCGAGTATGCGCTGCCCGTGCCGGACAGCCTGCTCACGGCCGCCCCGGACACCCCCTTCTCGCCCGGTCAGCCCGACCCGACGCGATGGCTCGTCGACCTCAGAACGACGCGGGGATGACTCCGGTGTCGGTCTGGTACGCGGTCACCGGCGCGTGCGGGATCTCGTCCCATCGGGCCGGGTCCTCCTGCTGCACCTCGCCGGTCGCCATGCCCGTCAGCAGCTCCCGCAGCGCGAGCACGTTCTGCTGGATCGACTTGCCGCGCGCCTTCTGGCCGAGGCTGCCGTCGGAGGTGTTGCCGCTCGTCTCGAAGAAGATCGCCGGGTTGCTGTGCCCCTCGGGGTTCAGCCCGTCGTGGTTCAGCCCGAGCATCATCGCCGAGACCACGCCGCCCTTGATGTCGATCTCGACACCGCGTCCGACGTCGTAGCGGTCGATGTTGATGTACCCGTACTTCGAGAGCTCGTCGAAGACGTGCACCTGCATCTGACGGGTGAGCACGTCGTAGGCGCCGCCCTGGATGCCGGGCAGCGTGGGCCCGCCGGGTGCGAGCGAGACGCCGAGCGACAGGGTGACCTCGTCGCCGTCGCCGCGCTCGGTCTTGAGTCCCTGGTGGTGGACGTCGACGGCGAAGGCCGGGTCGACCATCGTCCAGTACTCGTAATAGGCCTCCGACTCGGCGGCCTCGAACTTGCCGACGCCCCAGTCGCGGTTGAGGTCGATCCGCTTGTTCGTGCCGTCCTGCAGCACCGTGTGGCGGATGTTCAGCTCCGATCCGTCGGGGTTGTACATCGGGATGACGTGGAACGTGTACGCGTCGCGCAGCAGTTCCCACTGGGGCGAGCCGTTGGTGCCGAGCTCCTTGAGCACCGCGAGCAGCGACTCGGTGCCGTAGGGCTCGTTGCCGTGGATGCGGCCCTGCAGCCACACGTTCTCGGGGCCGTCGCCGACGGTCGCGACGTAGAGGACGCGCCCCGTCTCGGAGGTGTTCACCGCGGTGCCGGCCTCGGCCAGGGTGAAGGCGTCGAGCCCGAAGCGCGAGGTGGCCTCGAGCTTCTCGAGCTCGGCGACGAGGTCGGCGTAGTCGACGATGCTCGAGATGTTGGTGTTGCCCTCGGGCGACGGGAAGTTCGCGTCGGCGAGGGCGGGTGCGCCGGCCGTGAGCGGGGCGGCGAGTGCGAGGGCGGCTGCTGCGGCGAGCGCGACCCCCCTCGGGCGACGGTGCTGAGTCTTCGGGTCGTTGGTCATGTGCTTCTCCTCGTCGAGATGGCATGGCGCGAATGCGACACGAATCCGAGGATGGATCCGTCACGACCGTCCCCCCAGACGTATGGGCAGCCTACGGAGGGGACGTGGCACGGCTCAAGAGCCGGGCGTCCAGATTGTTCAACGATTCCGGCCCGTTCGTCCCCCGCGCTCAGCGGTACTCGGGGTTCTCGTCGTACGGGTCGACCTCGAACCCGTAGTGGTCGCCCCCGTCCCACTCCGAGCGCAGGTTGCCGCCGACCGGGAACCCGCCGGCGTCCTTCAGCAGCCGCGCGAGGTGCAGCAGGTTGTAGGTCATGAACGTGGTGTTGCGGTTCGTGAAGTCATTCTCGGGGCCGCCCGACCCGGGGTCGAGGTAGCTCGGGCCGGGCCCGGCCTCGCCGATCCAGCCCGCGTCGGCGCCCGGCGGGATCGCGTAGCCCACGTGCTGCAGGCTGTAGAGGATGTCCATCGCGCAGTGCTTGATGCCGTCTTCGTTGCCGGTGATGACCGCCCCGCCGACCTTGCCGTAGTACACGTACTGGCCGCGATCGTTGAAGAGCCCGCTCATCGAGTAGATGCGCTCGATGAACTTCTTCGTGATCGACGAGTTGTCGCCGAGCCAGATCGGCCCGCCCACCACGAGGATGTCGGCGGCGTCGACGAGCGGCCAGACCTCGTCGGGCCACGCGTCGGTCGCCCAGCCGTGCTCGCGCATGTCGGGGTAGACCCCGGTCGCGACATCCAGGTCGACGAATCGCAGGGCGTCGACGCGCACGCCGTGCTCGCGCATGAGCGCGATGCTCGCGTCCATGAGCCCCTGGGTGTTGCTCACCTCGGGACTTCGCTTGAGCGTGCAGTTCACGAAGAGGGCTCGCAGGTCGCTGAAATCCGGCAGCTCGGCCATGCGCGAGATGGTACTCGGGCGCGGCGGGTGCCGACAGGGGGCGGATGCCTCGTGGCGACGCCGCCCGCCTCGACGGCGCCGCCCGAACGGTTCAGTGCCGCGCGAGCAGCTCCTCCTGCGTCGGCCGCTCGTCGGCGCCGCTGCGCCGCGGCCAGAGCGAGACGGCCCGCTCGGCCATGGCGGTGATCGTGAGGGAGGGGTTCACGCCCGGGTTCGCGGGCACCGCGGCGCCGTCGACGACGTGCAGCCCCGGGTAGCCCCAGACCCGGTGGTACCGGTCGACGACCCCCTGGTCTGGCGAGCCCGACACGACGGCTCCGCCCAGGAAGTGCGCCGTCAGCGGGATGCCGAACACCTCGGGCCAGGAGCCGCGCGCCTCGGCGTGCACACCGCTCGCCGACGCGACCCGCGCCGCGATGGCCTGTGCGGCGAGATGCGCGCCGGGCAGGTGGCTCGGGTTGGGCTCGCCCTCGCCCTGGGCGCTCGTGAGCACCCGTCGCCCGAAGCGTCGCCGCAGCGACAGGGTGAGCGAGTTGTCGGCGGTCTGCATGACGAGGGCGATGATGCCGCGTTCGCTCCACCGGCGCAGCGAGCCGAGCCGCAGCGCGGTGACGGGATGCCGGAGCATCCCGCCGACGAGCGAGCCGAGTCGGGCGAGGAGCGATCGGTCACCCGGAACGAGCCCGGTCGCGAGCATGCCCATGAGATTCGAGCCGGGTCCGTAGCGCACGTTCTCGACATGGGTGCGCTCGTCGACGTGGAACGACGTCGTGATGGCGACGCCGCGGGCGAGCTCGAGTTCCTCCGGCACCGCGATCGCGACGGCGCCGTCGAGCGCCTCGGAGTTCGTGCGCGTGAGCCGGCCCAGCGCATCGGGGAGTGCGGGCAGGGCGCCCGAGTCCTTCATCCGGTGCAGCAGCTGCTGCGTGCCCCAGGTGCCGGCCGCGAACACGACCTGCTCGGCGCTGACCGTGCGACGGTCGCGGGCGAGCCACGCTCCGCTGCGCACGGTCGTCACCTCGTAGCCGCCGCCCGCGCGCGGCCGCACCTCGACGACCGTGCGGAGCGGCTCGATCGTCGCCCCGAGCCGCTCGGCGAGCGCGAGGTAGTTCTTCGCGAGGGTGTTCTTCGCGCCGACCCGGCAGCCGACCATGCAGTTGCCGCACAGCGTGCAGCCCGTGCGGTCGGGGCCGTCGCCGCCGAAGAACGGATCGGGCACCGTCTCGCCGGGCGCGCCGAAGAACACCCCGACGGGTGCCCGGCGGAAGGTGTCGCCGACGCCGAGGTCGTTCGCCGCCCCCTCCATGATCCGCTCGACGGGGCCCGAGTGCGGGTACTGCTCGACGACGCCGAGCATGCGCTTCGCGGTGGCGTAGTGGGGGGCGAGCTCGTCGTGCCAGTCGCCGAGGGCCGCCCACTGCGGATCGGCGAAGAACGCCGGGCCGGGCTCGTAGAGCGTGTTCGCGTAGTTGAGCGATCCGCCGCCGACGCCCGCACCGGCGAGGATCATGACGTGGGGCAGCCGGTGGATGCGCTGCACCCCGAAGCATCCGATCGCGGGCGCCCAGAGGTAGCGGCGAACGTTCCACGAGGTCTTCGCGAAGTCGGTGTCGGCGAAGCGGCGTCCTGCTTCGTAGACGTGCACGCGATAGCCCTTCGCCGAGAGGCGCAGCGCCGCGACCGAGCCGCCGAAGCCCGATCCGATGACGACGACGTCGTGGTCGAAGGCGGTCATGCGGAGGCCTCGGGCGCATCGTCCGACGGTACGAGCACCGTGAGCGCGCCGGGCACCACCCGGATGCGCGCGCGGCCGGTTCCGACCCGCTCGCCGTCGGCGTAGACGACGAGCCCGGGGGCGTCGACGTCGACGGTCGCGACGCGCGAGGTCGTCACCTCGGGCCGGTCGACGTGCACGCCGCGCAGCAGCAGCGGGAACAGGCGCACGAGCTTCGCCCGGCCGAGCGGTCCGACGTGGGTGACGTCGAGCAGGCCGTCGGCCGGGTCGGCGTCGGGGCACACGGGCATGCCCCCGCCGTAGCTGCGCGTGCTGCCGACGGCGATGAGCGTGCCGGGCGCCGGTCGTGGCGCGGCGCCGTCGAGGCCGAGCTCGAAGGCGGTCGGCCGCAGGCGGGCGAGCTCGATGAGCAGGGCGAGGTAGTACCTCGCGCGACCGCGCGGCCAGCGCAACCGATTGGTGCGTTCGGCGACGTGCGCGTCGAAGCCGATCGCCGCGACCGTGAGGAACCGGCGGATGCCCGCCGTCGACTCGATCTCGCCGACGTCGATCGTGCGCGGACGGCCGTGCACGGCGAGTTCGGCGGCGTCGGCCGCCGCGTCGGATGCCTCGAAGGGCAGCCCGAGCGCGCGGGCGAGATCGTTGCCGGTGCCGGCCGGCACGAGCGCGATCGGCACGCCCGAGCCCACGACCGCGTCGAGCACCGACGAGAGCGTGCCGTCGCCGCCGACGATGACGAGCGCCCGGGGGCGGCTCGCCACCGCCTCGTGCGCGAGCCGGCGGGTGTCGTCGACCGAGCGGCCTCGGTGCACTCGGACCTCCGTGGCGAGCTGTTCGAGGCGCTCGACGGCCCGAGCGGCGGCATCGGCCCCTCGGCCCCGGCCGGAGGTCGGGTTCACGAGCACCGAGATGTGGTCGGCCACGTCAGGCGATCCCGGTCGACGGGCGGGCGGCGGATGCGGCATCCGTCGACGCACGCTCGACGAGCGCCCCGGGGTTCATGATGCCGGCGGGGTCGAGCTCCGCCTTCACCGCCCGCAGGATGCGCATTCCGACTGCGCCGACCTCGCGTTCGAGCCACGGCGCGTGATCGCGACCCACGCCGTGATGATGGCTGATCGTGCCGCCGCCGGCCATGATCGCATCGTTGACCGCGGCCTTCACGGGCTGCCAGGCCGCGAGCTGGTCGCCCTTCAGGCCCGCGATGATCGTGAAGTAGAGCGCGGCGCCCGTCGGGTAGACGTGCGAGACGTGGCAGAGCACGAGCGACTTCGCGCCGGCGGCGGTGAAGCCGTCGGTGATGGCGGCGGTGACCTCGCGCTTCAGCCGCGCGAGGTTCGACCAGGTCGTCGCCGTCTCGAGGGTCTCGCAGAAGACGCCGTGGTCGAGCAGCGCGTCGCGCAGGTACGGGGCGTTGAAGCGCCCGTGCACCCATTCCTCCGCCGCATCCGGGCCGGTCGACGTACCGCCGGCCCCGCGCAGCACCGTCGCCGTGCGCGCCCGTCGTTCGGCGGCGAGCTCGGCATCGCCCTCGAAGACGGTGACCGCGCTCGCGCCCTTCGCGAGCGCCTTGCCGATGCGTCCCACCTGGGCGAGCGCGATCCCCGTCTCGGCCTCGTCGGAGAGCCGGATGACGGTGGGGCCGGTGCCGAGCTGCGCGACCCGGCGCAGGGCGTCGACGCCGGTCGCGAAGTCGGGGAAGGTCCACGCCTCGGCGAGTCGCACCGCGGGCACCGGGTGCACGCGCAGCCGCACCTCGGTGATGACGCCGAACGCGCCCTCGGAGCCCAGGAAGAGTCGCAGCAGGTCGGGTCCGGCGGCCGATCCGGGCGCGCGGCCGAGCTCGAGCTCGCCGGTCGGGGTCGCGACGCGGAGCCCCGTCACCATCGTGTCGAAGCGGCCGTTGCCGGCGGAGTTCTGGCCCGACGATCGGGCGGCGGCGAAGCCGCCGAGCGTCGCGTACCTGAAGCTCTGCGGGAAGTGGCCCAGCTCGAAGCCCCTCGCGCCCAGCAACGCCTCGGCCTCGGGACCGGTCGTGCCGGCGAGGAGCACCGCTTCGCCGCTCGTCTCGTCGAGGGAGACGAGCCCGGTCAGGCGCCGCAGGTCGAGGGCGACGACCGCACGGTGCGCGCCGCGTTCTGGGTCGAGGCCCCCGACGACGCTCGTGCCGCCGCCGAAGGGCACGACGGCGATGCCGCGCTCGCCCGCGACGTTCAGCACGGCGGCGACCTGCGCGTGATCGGTGGGGGCGACGACCGCGTCGGGCGTGTCCTGGTGTCGTGCGCGGCGGCGCAGCAGGTCTGGCGTCGAGCGTCCGCCCGAGTGCCGGATGCGCGCCTCGTCGTCGATCGAGACGTGCCGGTCGCCGACCACGGCCGCGAGCACGGCCCGGTCGTCGTCGCCGAGCCGCGTCGGGGCGATCTCGACGTCGGCCAGCGCCGTCGCCGGTTCGGGCCTCTGCACCCGCCCGAGCACCATCGGCAGGAGGGCCCGCACCGCGAGCGGCAGCTCCTTCGCCTTGGCAGGATCGCCCCACCCGTTCCACCGCATCGGGGCGGATGCCGCGTCGGATCCCACAGCGTCGGCCCCTTGGCCGTTCCACCGCATCGGGGCGGATGCCGCGTCGGGGGCTGCGGCGAGGGTGCTGTCGTCGTCATCGACCATGCGTTACAGTGTGACACATCATGGAAGATCGTCAAGCACTCGAGCTCGACCGTCCCGTGTGGGACGAGGCCGAGTCGCGCATGCTCGACGCCGCCGCCGAACTGATCTCCGCACGCGGCGTCGGCGGGGTCACCGTCGCCGAGGTCGCGCGCAACGCCGGCGTCAGCCGGCCGACGGTCTACCGGCGCTGGGCGAGCGCCGACGAGATCGTCCGCGCGACCCTGCTCCGCGCGACCGTGACGCTCATCGAGCGGTTCCCCGAGCCCGCGACGTCCCGTGACGAGATCGTGCGCGACGTGCTCCGCTTCGCCGAGCTGTTCCGCGCCGACCCGCTGTACGGCCGCCTCCTCGAGCGCGAGCCCGAGGTGTTCACCCGGTACACGCTGCAGCGCCTCGGCCAGAGCCAGCGCGTGATCCTGCGGTGGATCGCCGAGTCGATCGCCCTCGCCCAGCAGGCCGGCACCGTGCGCCCGGGGGCCCCCGGCGACATCGCGGTCATGCTGCTGCTCATCGCCCAGTCGGCGATCCTCTCGCACGACACCGTCTCCGCCCTCATCGACGAGCCGCATTGGAGCAACGAACTTTGGCACGCACTCGACGGACATCTGCGTCCCTGACCTCCTCCCCCGACGCGGCGCCGACGCACTCCTCAGCACTCGATGCCGCACGACGCGCCCGCGACCTCTCGGCGCTCGCCGACCGCGCCGCACCGGTCGACGTGCTCGTCATCGGCGGCGGGGTCACCGGTGCGGGCGTCGCACTCGACGCCGCCAGCCGCGGCCTCTCCGTCGTGCTCGCAGAGGCGCACGACCTCGCGTTCGGCACGAGCCGGTGGAGCTCGAAGCTCGTCCACGGCGGACTGCGCTACCTCGCGACGGGCGACGTCGCCGTCGCTCGTGAGAGCGCCGTCGAACGCCACGTGCTCATGACGCGCGTCGCCCCGCACCTCATGCGGAGCCTCCCCCAGCTGCTGCCGTTCACCCCGTCGGTCTCGTCGAGGCAGCGGATGACGGGACGCGTCGGGCTCGGCCTCGGCGACGGCCTGCGCATGCTCGCGCACACGCCCGCGAGCGTGCTGGCGCACCCGCGTCGCATCGATCGCGACGAGGCGCTGCGACTCGCGCCGGCGTTGCGACGCGAGGGTCTGCGGGGCGGCATGCTCTCGCACGACGGACAGCTCGTCGACGACGCCCGGCTCGTCGTCGCACTCGCGCGCACCTCGGCCGCGTACGGCGCGACGGTGCTGACGCGGGTGCGGGTCTCGGATGCCGCGGCCGACGGGGCGACGCTCGTCGACGCGGTGACGGGCGAGTCGGTGCGGGTGCGTGCCCGGGCCGTCGTCAACGCCGCGGGCGTCTGGGCGGGAGAGCTCGACCCCGGCATCCGCATGCGGCCGAGCCGCGGCACGCACCTCGTGCTCGATGCGGCCGCGCTCGGCGACCCCACGGCGGCGCTCACCGTGCCGCACCCCGGGTCGGTCAGCCGATTCGTGTTCGCGCTGCCGCAGCAGCTGGGTCGGGTCGTCGTCGGCCTCACCGATGAGGAGGCGCCGGGACCGATCCCCGACGTGCCGCAGCCGCATGACGACGAGATCGACTTCCTGCTGCGCACGCTCTCGTCCGCGCTCGAGCGCCCGCTCGGCCGGGACGACGTGCTCGGCGCCTTCGCGGGGCTGCGCCCGCTCATCGACACCGGAGCCGACGGCGGCACCGCCGACATCTCGCGCCGTCACCACGTGGCCGTGTCGGGCACGGGACTCGTGAACGTGCTCGGCGGCAAGCTCACGACCTACCGGGCGATGGCGCGCGACGCGGTCGACCTCGCCTGCCGGCACGCCGGCCTCGTCGACCCCGGTTGCCGCACCGCGGGGCTCGCGCTCGTCGGTGCGCGCGGATCGGCGGCGCCGTTCGCGAGCCCGGCCGACGGCGGGGGCTCATCGGCGAGCGGTCACGAACTCCCGGCATCGCTCACGGCCCGCTTCGGCGCCGAGGCCTTCACCGTGCTCGCCATGGCCCGTTGCGACCGACCCGCCGACCGCATCGCACCGGGCCTCGACGTCACCCGCGCGGAGATCGAGTTCGCCGTGCGCGCCGAGGGCGCTCTCGACGTCGACGACGTGCTCGACCGCCGCACCCGCATCGGCCTCGTCGCCGCCGACCGCGACCGCGCGCACGACGCGGTCGC
>NZ_JBSHHD010000062.1:0-8633 GCF_053618155.1 Agromyces sp. NPDC055658
GATCGCCCTGGCGATCGGCGCGGCGGGCGTCGCCGCATTCGCGTGGGGTTCGCTCGTCGAGCGCACCCGGTGGACGCTCCGGCGCGCCGAGGTGCCGGTGCTGCCCGCGGGGGCCGAACCGATCCGGGTGCTCCACCTCTCCGACCTGCACATGGCGCCGTGGCAGCGCGACAAGCAGGACTGGGTGCGCTCGCTCGCCGACCTCGAGCCCGACCTCATCGTCGACACCGGTGACAACCTCGGGCACGAGCAGGGCCTCGAGGGCATCCGCCGGGCCTTCGAGCCCTTCCGAGGCATCCCCGGCGTGTTCGTCAACGGGTCGAACGACTACTTCGGCCCTGTGCCCAAGAACCCGTTCGGCTACTTCATGGGCCCGTCGCGGCACCGCGTGACGTCGAAGCGGCTCGACATCGACGCGCTGCGCGCGTACTTCGCCGAGCTCGGCTGGCAGGACCTCGACAACACGGCGACGAGCCTCGACCTGCGCGGTACGCACTTCGAGTTCTTCGGCGTCGACGACCCGCACAAGGGCTACGACCGTCTCGACCTCATCGCGGGCGCGATCGACGAGTTGCGCGCCGACGACCCGCTCGGCGACGAGACCTGGCCCGATCCCGGTCCGCTTCGTCGCGCTCGGAGATCGACGCCTCGCCCCACCGTGACCATCGGGGTGGCGCACGCCCCGTACCAGCGGGTGCTCAATTCCTTCGTGAACCACGGCGCCCAGCTCATCTTCGCGGGTCACACCCACGGTGGCCAGGTCTGCGTGCCCGGCTTCGGAGCCCTCGTCACGAACTGCGACATCCCGCGCAAGCAGGTCAAGGGGCTGAGCGTCTGGCGGCACGGGCTGCGCTCGGCATTCCTCAATGTCTCGGCCGGGCTCGGCACCTCGATCTTCGCCCCCGTGCGCTTCGCCTGCCCACCCGAGGCGACGCTGATCACGCTCGTTCCGGCCGATCGGTGACGAACCGGATGCCTCGTGCCGCGCGTCGGCACGAGGCATGAGGCGGACTGGTCAGCGGCGCCGGAAATATCGGCTATCCTTGTTGAGGCCCTGCGGGGCCACCGGGGTGTGGCGCAGCTTGGTAGCGCGCTTCGTTCGGGACGAAGAGGTCGCAGGTTCAAATCCTGTCACCCCGACCACACGCAGAACCCCCTCCGAGATCGGAGGGGGTTCTGTCGTATCCGTACGTTCAGGGGCGCCCGATGCCCCGCAGTTCCCAGCCGGCCGCGCGCCAAGCGGCGGCGTCGAGCACGTTGCGGGCATCGATGATGCGGCGACCCGCGACGAGTCGCGCCGAGTCGACGGGATCGAGCGCGCGGTACTCCCTCCACTCGGTCACGAGCACGACGAGGTCGGCCCCGCGCAACGCCTCACGGGTCGAGCTGACGTAGTCGAGCTGGGGGTGCCGCGCACGGGCGTTCTCGATGCCCTCGGGGTCGGTCGCGACCACGTCGGCGCCGAGCCCCTTGAGCTGCACCGCCACGTCGAGCGCGGGTGAATCGCGCACGTCGTCGGACTCGGGCTTGAACGTCACGCCGAGCACCGCGATGCGCTTGCGGTGCACCTGTCCGCCGAGTGCGGCGACGGCGAGGTCGACGACCCGTTGCCGCTGGCGCAGGTTGATCGCGTCGACCTCGCGCAGGAAGGCGAGGGACTCGCCGCGCCCCAGTTCTTCGGCGCGTGCCGTGAACGCACGGATGTCCTTCGGGAGGCATCCCCCGCCGAACCCGACACCGGCGTTGAGGAAGCGGCGGCCGATGCGCGCGTCATGGCCGATCGCGTCGGCGAGGGCGGTGACATCGGCTCCCGTGACGTCGGCGATCTCGGCCATCGCGTTGATGAAGCTGATCTTCGTCGCGAGGAAGGCGTTCGCCGCGACCTTCACGAGTTCGGCGGTCGCGTAGTCGGTCACGATGCGCGGCGCTCCGGCCTCGATCGCCGCACGGTACACCCGATCGAGCACCGACGCCGCACGTCCGTCCCCGCCGGGATCGCGGACTCCGTACACGAGTCGGTCGGGCTCGAGGGTGTCGCGGACCGCGAAGCCCTCGCGCAGGAACTCCGGATTCCAGGCGACCTCCGCCTGCGGCGCGACCGCGGCCAGCAGATCGGCCAGCCGGGACGCCGTGCCGACCGGCACCGTGCTCTTCCCGACCACGAGCGCCCCGTCGGCGAGATGCGGGGCGAGCGCTGCGAACGCCGCGTCGACGTAGCTCAGGTCGGCCGCGTTCGTGCCCGCGGACTGCGGGGTGCCGACCGCGACGAAGTGCACCTCCGCGTCGGCGGCGTCGGCGATGTCCGTCGAGAAGCGCAGGCGACCCGACGCGGTGGCGGAGGTGAGGATCTCGGCGAGCCCCGGCTCGAAGAACGGCGGTCGGCCGGCAGCGAGCTCGGCCACCTTCGCGGCGTCGATGTCGACGCCGACGACTTCGTGTCCGAGTTCGGCCATCGCCGACGCGTGCACCGCCCCGAGGTAGCCGCAGCCGATCACCGAGATGCGCATGGCAAGTCCTTTCGAGCGGGACTTCCATTCTCGCGGTTGCGGCCGCTCGCCGCGCGCAGCAGTCGTTCGAGCGGTCCGCGACCGAGCCACCGGCGCCAGCACCACGCGAAGATCATGCTGCCGATGATCAGCCCGAACGTGAGCGCCCACGAGTCGTCGGTCAGGTATCCGTCTTCAGCGCGTTTCGCCGCTGCGATCACGATGAGGTGCAGCGTGTAGATCGTGAGCGGCATCGACCCCATCGCCGTGACCGGCGACAGCACGCGGCCGGCGACGCGGCGGACGGCGGGCCTCGCGAGACCGGTGAGCGTCACCGTGGCCGCGACGATCACGAGCGCCACCCCGACGTTGCCCATGGCGAGCGCCGAGGCGGAGACCGCGTGCTCGAGCACCGACGCCGAGGCATCCGTCTCGGCAGGCAGCACCCGGGTCAGCGGAAGCATCACGGCCGCCACCGCCGCGCCGCAGAGCGCGTACCAGGCGACGACTCGCGGAGCCGAGGCGCCGAGCCTCGCGAGCCCGAGGCCGATGAGCATGACCGGCACCCAGATGATCACCGGGTACGCCCCGGTCAGGACCCAGCCGACGAGGAGCCCGACCTCGCCCTCGCCCGCGGCGACGATCTCCGGGCTGTACTGCGCCGCCGTCGCGAGGCCGGGCGCGATCGCGAGCAGCACGGCGCCGAGCCCGAGCGCGACGCGCGGCGGCAGGAACAGCAGCGGGAGCATGAGCAGGAACGCGACGCCGTACACGTCGAGGATGATGTACACGAGCGGGTGCAGGGTCGCGGCGATCAGCAGCCCGAGCGCGATGAGGATGAGCGCGCGGATCGTGATCTGACGGCGCAGCAGCCCGCGCCCCTCGCCGATCGGGCGGGTGCCGCCCGAGATGAAGCCGAGCCCGAAGCCCGCCGTGAGGGCGAAGAGCAGTCGCGGGCGTTCGTCGGCGATGGCCAGGAGTTCTGCCGCGTCGAGCGTTGCGGCGGCCGGCGCGACGTGCGCGACGAACATGCCGATGAGCGCCAGGCCGCGGGCGGCGTCGATGCCGTCGACCCGGGCCGGCAGTGCGGCGCGCAGCCGGCTGCGCGGCGATCGCACGACCGGCGCGGCGCTCACCGCACGACGACCGTCGGCGCCTCGAGCCGCGAGAGCACGCCGTGGCTGATCGAACCGAGCAGGAACCTGGCGATCGCACCCCTGCCGTGGCTGCCGACGACGAGCAACTCGGCCTCGGCGGCCGCCTCGGCGAGCGCCGTCACCGGGTCGCCCGCCTCGACCCGCCGGTCGATCTCGAGTGCCGGACGGGCGGACGCCACGGGAGCGAGCGCGTCGTCGAGCACCTCGCGGGCTGCGTCGGTGAGGTCGTCGACGGCGACCATCGCGGGGCCGTAGCCGTATTCGCCGCCGGCCATCAGCGCCATGTCCCACGCGTGCACCGCGACGAGCGGCACGGCGCGCCGCTCCGCCTCGTCGGCCGCGAAGGCGAGTGCACGCGCGCCGACCTGCGATCCGTCGACGCCGACGACGACGCCGCGACGCGCCGAGACGTCGATGTCGGGCACGACGACGACGGGCGCCTCGCTCGCTGCGGCGATGCGCAGGCTGTGCACACCTCGCCGGCTCGGACGCTTTCCGCCGTGCCAGTCGCTGCCGACGACGAGCAGTTCCGCACCCCGCGACCGCTCCGCGAACACCTCGACGGGCGATCCCTGCTCGAGTTCGGTGGCGACCTCGAGACCGGGGTCGCCGTCGAGCGCCACTGTGGCGGCGTCGGCGAGCGACGCGCGGGCCCGGTCGAGCGCGGCGAGCAGCAACTGGGCGTCTCCGGTCGCCTCGACGGCGCTGTCGACCACGTGCACGAGCCGGAGCGGGCAGCGACGCGCCGATGCCCGTTCTGCGGCCCAGCGCACCGCCCTCAGGCCGGCGCTCTCGGCGGTGCTGACTCCGACGACGACTTCGCTCATGCGGCGGCCCTCCTGCCTCCATCATCACGCGGATGCCTCGTCGGCACCACCCTCGGGCAGGTGGCGGCGGCCCGACGGACGGGGATGACGGCGGCACGGCTCGCGCCGAGGCATCCTCGTCAGTGACGGCCGTTCAGCACCCCGCCGGACTCCTGCAGGTAGCAGACGCCGCACAGCGACTCGTAGGCGACCTCGACCCCGTCGATGGCGACCTGGTCGCCGTCGAAGATGTAGCGGCCGTCGACCCGGCGGCCGTTGAAGATCGCCTTGCGACCGCAGCGGCAGATCGTCTTGAGCTCCTCGAGCGAGTGCGAGACCTCGAGCAGGCGACGGCTGCCCGGGAAGGCGACCGTCTGGAAATCGGTGCGGATGCCGTACGCGAGCACGGGGATGCCGTCGATGAGCGCGATGCGCAGGAGGTCGTCGACCTGGTCGGACGAGAGGAACTGCGCCTCGTCGACGAGCAGGCAGCTCACGTCGCGGCCGGCCTCCTCGATGACCCGGGTGCGGTGCCCTTGGAAGCGGTCGAGCACGGGTGCGTCGGGTTCGATCACGAAGTCGACCTCGCGCACGACGCCGAGCCGGGACACGATGTCCCGGTCGCCCTTCGTGTCGATCGCGGGCTTCGCGAGCAGCACCCGGTGGCCCCGCTCCTCGTAGTTGAACGCCGCCTGGAGCAACGCCGTCGACTTTCCGGAGTTCATCGCCCCATAGCGGAAGTACAGTTTCGCCATCTACTCGAGGAATCCGTCTTCTGCGGCACGACGGATCAGCTCGGCCTTGCGGCTGGCCGGCTTGCCCACCTTCGCGTACTTCTCGCGCACCCGTCGCAGGTACGTCTTCGCCGTCTCGTAGCCGACGTCCATGCGCTGGCCGACCTCGAGCGTGCTGAGCCCCTGCGCGTAGTAGCGCAGCGCCTTCTCTTCGGCCGGGCTGAGGTGCACCCCCGACATCGTCGTGTGCGAGCCGGGTGCCTCGCCCGGTCGCCCCTGCGGTCGTGGATGCCTCGGCAGTCGTTCGCCGCGCATCACGCGCCGCGCATAGTCGACGAGCGTCTCGGCGGGCAGCGTCTTCGAGACGAACCCCGCCGCACCGGCGGCCATGCTGCGTTCTCGCGACTCGTCGTCGTCGAGTGCGGTGACGACGATGACCCGCGCGCCGGCGGCACGGCACGCCCGGATGCGCGACTCGATCGACACGCTGTCGCCGAGCTGGAGGTCCATGAGCACCAGGTCGACCGGGAAGGCGGGGCTGCGCACCAGGTCCATCCAGGAGGTCGCGGTCACGACGACCTCGAAATCGGGCGCGAGATCGGCGAACCACCGCGCCAGGCTGTCGACGATCAACCCGTGGTCGTCGAGGATCGCGAGACGATGGCGCGGCGTCGCGGCCGGTTCACTCGATGACATATCTCAGCTCCACAGTGACATTCTCCCGCGTCGAGACCGATTCGGCACCCAACGCCACGGCGCGAGCCACGGCGACGAACCGATCGAGTTCGCGCTTGGCCGGTGGACGCGCCGCGGGATCGGCGACGATCCGGATGAGTCCGCCCTCGGGCTCGGGCGAGAATGCGACGCTGACGCGTTCGGAACGGCCCGTGTCGGCGAGCCACGTGATGAGGGCGGTGAGCGCCGACCGCTGGTCGTCGCCGAGCACGTCGGCGGCGCCCGTCGGGTCGTCGACGAGGGTCTCGACACCGCGGCTCACCCGCAGGTTCGCCGCGAGATCGTCGAGCCAGGTCGACTCGATGCCCGCACGAAGCGCCCGCCGGAGCTCTTCGGCGAGCTCGCGCGCGCGGTCGGCATCGGCGACCGAGATGCGCTCCGCGGTCATCACGCCCGCGAGGAACGGCAGCACCTCGCGGCCGAGCACCGAGACGCGGCTCTGCTGCACGGACCTTGCGATGCCGGCCCGCAGCTCCGAGTCGCGCTGGAGCGCCGCCCGGTTCGCCTCCCGCTGCCACGCGAGCGTCTCGGCGATGATCGCGTACGCGTAGCCCGCGGCGGCGGCGGAGAGCGCGACCACGGGCGCCGCGTTGACGGCGATGAGCGCGGCGACCGGGGCGTCGGCGACGACGTAGGCGGAAGCGCCGACGACGAGGATCGACAGCACGATCGAGGCGAGCACTCCGGCGAGCGCGAGCGAGAGCCAGGTGCAGAACGGGGCGACCGAGAGGATGAGCATGCCGATCACGACCGGCCCGTAGTCGTCGTAGAGGTACTGGTTGGACCCGACGGTGCTCATGTACTCGGCGATGGCCGCCCCCACGGCGAGCGTCACCACGAGCCACAGGCGCTCCGCCGTGAACGGGGCCCGCGACGGGGCCGCCGACACCGCTGCGACCGCACCGGCGGCGGCGACGAGCACGATCGCCGCGACCGCCGCCACGGGTGCGACGATCTCGGAGCGGTGCACCCACGTGAGCGCGAGCGACGTGCCGAGCGAGAGCACGGCGCCGATCACGACGATGGGGGCGGCGGTGATCGCGCCGATCGGGTCGGCCTCCTGCTGGGTCAGTCTCACCGGCTCACGCACCCCCCTCGGGAACCGTGAGCACGATCGTCGTGCCGATGCCCTTCGTCGACCACAGCCGCACCGTGCCCTCCTGCTGTTCGATGCGGGCCCTGATCGAGGTGCGCAGCCCGATGCGGTCGTCGGGCACGGCGGACTCGTCGAACCCCACGCCGCTGTCCATGACGGCGACCGTCACCTCTCCCCCGCCGAGTCCGAGGGCGAGTTCGGCCTCGGCGACGCCGGCGTGGCGGGCGACGTTGATGAGGCACTGGGCGACCGCGGCGTCGAGCGCCTCCGCCCGCGCCGGGCCGAGCACCCGCATCACCCCGACGTCGCCCGTGACGCGCACGGTGAGGCCGGCGTGCTCGGCCGCCGTGAACGCCTGCACGAGCGAGGGCTCGCCGTCGGCGGCAGCCACCTCACGAGCCGAGCCGCCATCGGGGCGGGCGGACGATGACGGTGCGCTCGTGCGCCGAGCGGCGGCACGCCGTCGAGATCGACCCCCGGTCGTCGCGACGGTGTCGTCGACGGCGCCCGCCCCGGTGCCGGCGGCCGAGGCGGTCGCGGGTGCCACGTCGCTCCCGCCTGCGCGGGCGCCGGTCGATGCACGCTGCGGTGACCCTGCCGTCGTCGGGCCGGCGTGGTCGATCGCCCAGTCCCGGCCGACGATGAGGCCGAGATCCTGGCGGATTCCGGCGCGCAACCGCTCGTCGACGACGCCCGAGCCCGCCGATGCGATCGCGATGAGGTGGCTGAGCGCGGTGTCGTGCAGCCGCGCGGTCGCCCTGAGCTCGTAGTCGTGGCGGATGGCGAGTTCACGGGTCTGCTGGCTCGCACGGTGCAGGCCGGTCTCCTGGCGGGCGTCGGAACGGCGGGAGACGCCGTCGAAGACCCTGACGACGATGAGGATGCCGAATGCCGCAGCCGCCGCCATGTTCGGCGCATACACCCCGCCCACGAGCGCGACGCCGAGGAACATCGCCGCCTCGCCGAGGGCGTAGCCGAGCGACGCCCACACGATCGCGATGAGCGATCCGCTGCCGGCACCGCCGACCAGCAGCAGGGCGATCCGCGGCATCGCGAGCAGGGCGTTGTTGGTCGTCGCGAAGCCGCCCGGCCGCATGATGAGCACGGTCAGCGCGATCATGATGCCGGTGCCGATGACGAGCGCGAGCACGGTGAGCGTGACCGTCGGGAACCGCGCGACGGCGGCGAGCGCGAGCGCCATGATCGCGGCGAGTGCGGCGCCCGCCCACCCGCCGGGCGTTCCGCCGACCGTGGCGACGATGACGCCGACCGAGATCGAGACGGCGAGGCATGCGAAGGCCGCGCAGTGTCCCGCGAAGGCGAGCGCCCGGCTCAGGCTGTCGCGTGCGAGATGCCCCGGCAACCCCAGGCTCATCGTGAACCTCCACTCGCGACCGGCGGCCCGATCGCGCCATGTGGACCGGACTCAGCGAATTATCCCAGTTCTGCGCGCTTCCGCGCATCCGGGGCGCGTCTCGATCGCGAACGCGCACGCCGAGGCCGTGGCGCGCACGGCGGCTCGGCGGGCGGAATCAGAACAGCATGGCGGGATCGCCGGGCGCGGCGATCTCGAGGGGCAGCTCGCCGGCGGGGCGGGGCGGCGTCGTGCGCTTGCCGCC
>NZ_JBSHHD010000063.1:0-8628 GCF_053618155.1 Agromyces sp. NPDC055658
CAGCTGCTCGCCGAGGCATCCGTTCGTTCGGGACCCGTCAGCGGGACGTGCCCGCGCTTCCGCCGTCGTCGTCGGGCGAGGGATCGCCCTCGGATCGAGCGGCCGCGTGCTCGTGCCGCTTCTCCTCGCGACGCTGCATGCGGGCGACCTTCGCCTCCGCGTCGATCTCGTCCATCTCGCGCTTCACGTCGTCGACCTCGCCGAGCGCCGGCAGCACCCAGCCGACCGACGGGTTCGAGTCGACGAGCAGCATGCGGACCAGGAGCGTGAGCGGAACGGCGAGGATCGCGCCCATCGGGCCGAGCACGACGGCCCACACGAGCACCGAGACGAACGTGAGCGACTGGCTGAGCGAGACCGCGTTGCCGACGACCTTCGGCTGGATGATCGACTGGATCACCGCGTTGATGAGGCCGTAGACGACGATCACCGCGACGACGGTCGGCCAGCCGCCGACGAGTGCGCCGAACACGAGCGGCGGCACGATCGCGATGAAGTAGCCGATGTTCGGGATGAAGCTGCACAGGAAGGAGAGCATGCCCCAGAGGGCCGCGCCCGGGATGCCCATGATCGCGAGCGCGAGCCAGTTCACGAGGCCCTGCGCGACGCCGAGCCCCGTCGTCGCGACCATGTACCGGCGGACGCCGCTGGCGAATCGCACGAGCCCCGTCGCGAGCTCGGGCCGCTTGCGGCCGATGCCCGCGACGACCGTCGGCACGTACGACGAGTCGAACGTGATGAGGATGAGCATCGTCAGCAGGATCACCGCGAACGAGATGAACCCCAGCGCCCCGCCGAGCAGGCTGCTGACGAGCCCGCTCAGCGCGCCGACGATCTTGCCCGGATCGAACGAGCTCATGAGGGCGTTGATCTGCTCCTGGCCGACGCCGAGGCTCGAGAGCCACTTCGACGCCGCCGTCGCCCACGACTCGAACTCGGGGGCGTACTCGGGCAGCAGCGTCGCGAACTGCGCGAACGAGATGACGAGCGCGAAGACGAAGCCGCCGAGCAGGAGGACGACGGTGAGCAGCACCAGGAGCGTCGCGATGCCCCGCGGAACGCCGCGCCGCTCGAGCCCGCGCCGCACGGGGTGCACGCAGATCACGAGCACGAGCGCGAGGAACACCGCCGAGAACACCGACCCGATCGCGGCGATGCCGAACAGGGTGATCACGAGGCCCGCGAACCCGAGCAGCATGAACGCGTTGCGGTGCGGCACCGGTGTCCCGGCGGTCATCGCGCCCTCGGCGTGCGCCTGATCGGTCTCCGCTGACTCATGCTTCTTGTTCCACCACATCGGATTCCTCCTGGCCTCGGGTACTACTCTCGGGCTCCGCCGCCCGCAGGTCATCATGCACGTCGCGTGAACCCGACGCCCGCAGCGAGTCCTCGCCCTCGCCGGTGAGGCGGCGCAGCGCGACGGCGCCGCGATCGGGCTCGAGCAGCAGGGCGCGCACGAGCAGCGACAGCGGCACCGACAGGATCGCGCCGATCGGCCCGATGACGAACGCCCAGAACACGACCGAGAAGAAGGTCAGCGTGAGGCTCAGGCCGACCGCGTCGCTCACGAACTTCGGCTGCACGAGCACCTGCAGCACGACGTTGATGACGCAGTAGATCGCGATGACCGCGAGCATGAGCGGCCACCCGCCGACGACGAGCGCGAGGATGGCGGGCGGGATGAGCCCGATGACGAACCCGATGTTCGGGATGAAGTTCGTGACGAACGCGAGGATCGCCCACACGGCCGGGATCGGCACGCCGACGGCCCACAGCAGCAGGCCGTCGAGCACGGCGACGATCGCACCGAACGTCGCGTTCACGACGTAGTAGCGCCGAACCCCCGTGAAGTAGCGGGTCGCGATGCGATCGGCGGTCGCGTTGCCGAACATCCACGCGGATGCCGCAGCCGACGCCGCACGGAAGCGCGCACCGTCGACGGCCATGAAGATCACGTATGCGAGCACGAAGAAGAACGCCGTCGCGAAGCCGAGCACCTGGTCGGCGACCCCGAGGGCGGCCTTGCCGATCGCGCCCGGGTCGAGCCATCCGAGTGCCGTCTGCGCCGACGGCGCGGAGAAGCCGAGGCCCTGCAGCCAGTCGGCCACGCCGCCGGCCGTGGCCTGCAGGTCGTCCGCGAGCTCGGGCAGCATCGCGACGAACTGGCCGACCGCGTAGACGAGCAGCACCGCGAGCACCGCGAGGATGAGGTACGCGACGACGATGACGGCCGTCGAGGCGAGCCAGACCGGCCACCCCGCACGTTCGAGCGGGCGCCGGACCGGGTACGCGATGATCACGACGACCGCGGCGAGCGCGGCGGGAGCGAGCAGGTCGCGGGCGAACCAGACGCCGACGAAGAGGACGACGGCCGCGGCGAGCGCGATGAGCACGCGGGAGCCGCGCCCGAACGCCCGCCCCGAGCCGTCCGTCGATGAGGTCGCGCCGTGCCCCGTCACTCAGAAGCTCCCGATTCCCTTGCCGATCATGACGACGCCGATCACGAGCAGCAGCACCGCCATGACGGCCGCGTTGTTGTGCACCAGCCACTTCCGCAGCGACTCGAGGGGGCCCGCCATCTGCTTCGACGCGAGCAGGTAGCCGATCACCGGGATCGCGACCGAGCACGCCGCGATGAGCACGAAGACGACGATCGCGATCGCCTGCTCGCCACCCGAGAGCCCGGCCGAACCGATCGCGACGCCCGCGCCGACGCCCATGATGAGGTTCTTCGGGTTGACCGCCGAGAGCAGGAAGCCGAGGCCGAGGCCCTTGCCGAACGTCATCTGGTCGATGGCCGACATCCACTTCGGCATCGCGGGCTCCTCGCCCGGCTTCGGCCGCGAGCGCCACTGCTTGACGGCGAGCAGCAGCAGGAGCGCACCGAGCAGCAGCTTGATGACGCCGGAGATCGGCTTCGAGTCGTCCGCGTCGGATTCGGGGATGACCGACGCGAGCAGCGTGAACGCGACGACCGCGACGACGATGCCGAGCACCCAGCCGATGAGGAAGCCGACGCTCGTGCCCTTCGCCTTCGGCGACAGGAGCATGAGGATCGCCGCGATGATCGGGATCGGGCTGATCGCGATTCCGACGGCGAGGGGGAGGATGTCTCCGATGACGCTGCCCATGGTGGTTGCTCCTGTCGTTCGGTGATCGATCAGACGGCGACGATCTCGGGAACCCGCCAGTTCGCGAGGTCGTCGAGTCGGGGACGGTAGAGCCGCACGAGGAGGTTCCAGCCCTCGGGCAGCGGGATGCGGTTCGGAGTCTCGTCGCCCCAGTCGCCGAGGTGGATCGTGGTCGTGCCGTCGTCGTTCTTCACCGCGAAGACGGAGTTGACGTTGGTGAGCCCGCTCGGCCCCGGCTCGAAGTAGCCGGCGCCGTTGTAGACGCTGAGCGACCAGAATGCGTCGGCGGGCACGTCGGCACCGAAGGTCATCGTGTACCGGCCGCGGGGCAGGCCCGGCTCGATGTTGAGGTACTGCGCCTCGTCGTCGGGCAGGCCGCCCCAGCCGAGGGCGGTTCCGACGAGATGGCGCACGGGGTCGACCTCGGAGGCCTTGCCGAAGCAGTGTGAGAGTCCGCCGATCGTCCGACCGAGGACCAGCAGGGCGTCGCGCACCTCGGTGTGCGAGGCCGTGTCGTAGTCGGGGGAGTCGAAGACGCGCTGCCCGGCCGCCTCGATCGTCAGCCCGTCCTGCAGGCGATGCACCTCGGCGAGGTCGGCCTCGCTCGCCGGGTCGAAGAGGATCCGGGCGGCGATCACGACGAGGTCGGTGCCGAACTCGGCGCGCGCGAGCTCGTAGCGCCCGGCCTCGTGGAAGACCCGGTTGATGTAGTGGTCCTGGTTGATCACCATCACCGAGAGGTAGCGGCCGGCGGTCTCGGGAATCGTCAGTGTCGCACCGTCCGCGATGTCGACGATCGCGACCGAGTAGAGCGTGTCGCGGTTCTGCCGGATCACGGGCTGCTGGTCGAGCGGCGAGAGCTCGCGGTCGTGATGGAACACGCCCAGCCCGCCGATGATCGGCAGCATGTTGCGGATCATGGTGTCGGTCTCGGCGCGCGTGAAGTTGTCGACGGTGACGGGTATGGGCATGTTCACTCCTGGTCGGTCGTGACGAGCGCGGCGATCGCGTCGCGGTTGGTCGGGTAGACGGCACGGTCGCCGAGCAGGCCGAGGTCGGCCAGGCGCACCCTGGTGCCGGGGCGCATTCGGCTGAACGTCAGATCGACGTGGTGCTCGTCGAGCCAGGCGAGCAGCGCCTCGAAGCTCTCGGCGCCGGTCACGTCGATGTCGGTCACGGCCTCCATGTCGATCACGACGTGGCGCACGGGTCCGTTGCCGGCCGCCGTCGCGCGGCGGACGGCCTTCTTGACGGCGTCGCTGAACACCGACCCGTTCGCGAAGAAGAGCGGCGCGGCGAGGCGCACGACGATGACGCCCGGCGCCGTGACGTGACCCTTCGGCGCCTCGTCGAGCAGCGAGTCACCGGGCTCGCCGCCCGCCTCGAGCACGTCGATCGCGGGGTTCGCGGCACGCTGGGCGAGATTGATGAGGGCGAGCACGAAGGCGACGAGGATGCCGGGGATCGCGCCGACGAAGAGGGTCGTGAGGAAACACGCCGCCCCGACGCCGAACTCGAACCGGTCGACCTTCCACAGGTCGACGAACTCGCGCACGCCGAGCAGCGGCAGGATCGCGACGCCGACGATCGCACCGATCGCCGGGGAGGGGATGTCGGCGAGCAACGCCGTGCCGAACAGGAGCAGCAACAGGGTGCCGACCGCGAGCACGAGCGAGGGCAGCTGCGTGCGCGAGCCCGCCTGGTCCATGGCCGCGGTGCGGGACGTCGACGAGCCGACGGCGAAGCTGCCCGAGGCTCCTGCGGCGATGTTCCCGAGGCCGAAGGCGAGGAGGTCGCGGTTGGGGTTCGTCGAGTACCCGTGCTTCTCGCCGTACGAACGGGAGACGAGCAGGCCCTCGGCCGTCGTCACGAGCGTCAGCGCCATCGCCGAGGGGATGAGCGCGAACCACATCGTCCAGTCGATGACCGGCCAGGTGAGCGTCGGCGGGCCGGCCGGCACCGCGCCGAGCACGTCGACGCCGGCGTCGTCGAGGTCGAGCACGTAGACGAGGATCGTGCTCACGATGAGCACGACGAGCGCCCACGGCACGGCCCGGAGGAACCGCTTGCCGAGGAGCAGCACCGCGACCGAGCCGACCGAGATCGCGACGGCGACGAGGTTCATCGTCGGCAGGCCCTCGATGAGCGCCGTGGTCTTCTCGATGAACTCTCCGCCCGACGGGATCTTGATGCCGAGCATCTTCGCGATCTGGCTGATGAGGATGTCGAGGGCGAGGCCGCCGACGAAGCCGACGAGGATCGGCTTCGAGAGGAAGTTCGCGAGGAACCCGAGCTTGAAGACGGCGAGCGCGATGAACATGACACCGCAGAGGATCGCCTGCGCGAGCGCGAGGGTCGCGTAGTTCTCGGCGTCGCCTGCGATGGCGAGCCCTCCGATCGAACTCGCGACGAGCGCCGCGGCCGCCGCGTCGGGCGAGGCGACGACCTGCCGACTCGACACGACGAGCGCATAGACGACGGTCGGCACGACGAGCGCGTAGAGACCGGCGGTCGGCGGCAGGCCCGCGATCTGCGCGTAGCCGATGTTGAGGGGGATCGCGATCGCGATGAGCGTGACGCCCGCGACGATCTCGCGGAGGACGTTGTGCCGGTCGAGGCCGACGAGCGGGCGGGCCACGGTCATGAGGCGACCTCCTTCGACGGCTCGGGGGCTTCGTGGGCGATGAACTCGGGCGCCTTCGTCACGACGAGCCACACCGGCAGCACGATCACGCAGAGCAGCGGCAGCACCGTCGTGTCGCCGACGATCGCGGCCCCGAGGAAGATGCCGATCCAGCCGTCGCGAGTGGCGACGAGCGTGATGCCGAGCACCGCGCAGGCGACCGAGAGCGAGATCGGGATGTCGGGCACGAGGTGGTACGCGAGCAGGCCGAGCGCCGTGCCGATGAACACGATGGGGAAGACGCGGCCGCCGCGGAATCCGGCGGCGGCGGCGATCACGAGGGCCACGAGCTTGACGGCGGCGAACAGGGCGAGCTGGCCGATCGAGAAGTCGTCGGGATTCGTGAGCAGTTCACCGGTCTCGTCGAGGCCCTTGAAGAGCGTGACCGGTCCGCCGATGATGCCGAGCACGCCGAGCAGCGCGCCGCCGAGCGTCGTGTAGATGAGGGGGTTCCGCATCGAGTGGAAGAAGCGGTGCAGGATCGGCAGCAGGTAGACGCCGATCAGGCCGACCACCGCAGCGACCACGGCGATGACGGTGCCGCTCAGGAGGTCGATCGCCTCGACGCCGTCCATCGGCTCGAGCGCGAATGCGAGCGACGAGCCGCCGAGCACGTGCATCGTGATGGCGCCCGCGCCGGCCGCGGCGAGCGGCAGGAAGAGCTTGTCCCACAGCGAGCCGCCGCCCCTGACGGCGGCGACCGCTCCGGTGAGCACGAGCGCGGCCGCGACCGGCGTGCCGAACAGCGCGCCGATCGTGGCGGCCATCGCGAGTGTCGCGGCGAGTCGGGTCGGGATCTTGGCGGCGACCTTCGCGAGCAGGGCGATCGTGAGCGCCGTGTTGATGCCGATGATCGGGTTCTCGGGGCCGAGGCTGACCCCGCCGGCGAGGCCGAGCACGACGACGAGCGCGAGCGAGGGCAGGGCCATGAGCTTCGGCGGCGGCGCATCGAGCTCGCCCAGCGCAGAGTCGGGCCCGCCGTGCCCCGGCAGCAGCCAGACGGCGGCCCCGACCGCGGCTCCGGTGAGCGTGAGCACCGTGAAGATCCAGATCGGGGCGTCGGGGCCGATGCCGATCGCGTCGGGCACGCTCTCCCAGATCACGCCGTGCAGCGACTCGGCCGCGAGGTCGAGCAGCCACAGCATGACCGCCGAGCCGATGCCGACCACGATCGTCGGGATCGCCAGGATCGCGAGGTCGCGCACCCTCGGTGCCTGTGGTGTCGCCGACACTCGCTCCCCCTCCTCGTGGACCGCGCGGGCCCTCGCCAGCAATCATGCCGTACGCGTGCCCCGCGGACTCGGCCGGTTCAGCCGTGTCAGAACTCCGTCGGCGCGACGAGCGGCGGGGGCGGCGGTTCGCTCGTCACGACGGCGCCGATCCCCCGTTCGGCGAGCGCGGTTGCGACGGAGTCGACGACGGCAGCCGTCACCGCGACGCCGTTGGCCGGATGATGCCAGAAGCGCACGCGGTACACCTCGCGGTCGGGCCCGATGGTGATCGGGCGCAACTGGATCGTCTCGCGGCGATGCACCCCGTGCGTGCCGCTCACCGCCTCGACGATGAGCTCGCGCGGCGTCCCGCTCGCGGCGGCGCGCACCTCGATCTCGCTGCGCCGGGCCCCGTGGGCCGAGTTGTTCGAGAACGCCTCGGTGAGCAGCTGCGAGTTCGGGAGGTGCACGGTGCGGCCGTCGTAGCTGCGCACGATCACCGACCGGCCGTTCAGCTCGGTGACGACGCCGACGACGTCGCCCACCTCGAGCTCGTCTCCCACCCCGACCGGATGCCTCGTCTGCAGCACCACGCTCGCCGCGAAGTTGTCGGCGATGCCCCGCAGCACGAAGACCAGCACGACCGCGACGACGAGGGCGATCGCGAGGATGGGCTGGACCGAGCCGCCGAGGAAGCTCAGCGCGATGCCGATGCCGATGAGCCACACCGTGTACCCGACGACGCGCTCGGCGAGCAGTCGCACCCCGTCGTCGAGGCTCGGCACACGCGCCATCGCCGCCCGCGCCCCCCTGCGGGAGAGCCGGGCCAGGATCCAGGTGGCCAGCAGGGTCACCACGATGCCGGCGATGCTCCAGCCGTTGATGTCGAGCGTCGACCACCACTCCGCCATGCTCATCCTCCCCCGGCGACGCTACCCGGCGAGCACGCCGAAGTCACTCACCGTCCGTCAGGATTCTTGCGCCCGAGCGCGTCGCGACGCGGAAATCCGCACGATTCCGGGCACGGTCGCGCTATTGTCATCGACAGGATGGTCTTCGGTCAGGGGGAGGCACCGCCTGCACAGGCGATGCCGTTACTGAGACGGGGCTTCCCGGCGTCGCATCCGGCGATGCCTCACCTCGTAATCGAAAGGCACGCAGCACATGAATTTCTGGAACAACTTCTGGGACCTGATCTGGTGGTTCTTCTGGGCGTTCGCGTTCATCGCCTACCTGTTCGCGCTCTTCGCGATCATCGGTGACCTGTTCCGCGACTCGAAGCTGAACGGCTGGGCGAAGGCGTTCTGGATCATCTTCCTGATCTTCGTCCCGTTCCTCACCGCGCTGATCTACCTGATCGCCCGCGGCAAGGGCATGGCCGAGCGCTCGGCGCGCGACGCCGAGGCAGCCCAGCAGGCCGCCGACGCCTACATCCGCCAGACCGCCGGCACCTCGGCGAGCGCGTCCGACGAGATCGCCAAGGCCAAGGCGCTGCTCGACGCCGGCACCATCACCCAGGCCGAGTACGACGCCCTCAAGGCGAAGGCGCTCGCGTAAGCGACAGCGCCCGACGTTCCGTCGAACGGGCCGGATGCCTCGTGGC
>NZ_JBSHHD010000064.1:0-8168 GCF_053618155.1 Agromyces sp. NPDC055658
TCCACCACCGGCAGCATCTCCTTCGGCATCGCCTTCGTCGCCGGCAGGAACCGCGTCCCCAACCCCGCCGCAGGAATGACCGCCTTCGTGATCCGTTGAGTCATGCGCTCCAGCGTACCGGCTGGGATCCTTCCATCCGGGCTGCGACCGGTCCGGCCGGCTCCGCCTCCGCCTCCGCCTCCGCCTCCGCCTCCGCCTCCGCCTCCGCCTAGGATGTGAGCCATGCCCGACGATCCCGGTGTCCAGAAGCGCATCCTGCGCGCGGAGCTGCGCGAGCGCCGCCAGAACATGTCGATGCACGAGCGCACGCACGCCACCGAGGGCTTCACGGCCCGCCTCCAGGAACTCATCGGCTCCACCGGCGCCGACTCGATCTCGTGCTACCTCTCGATGCCCTCCGAGCCCGACACGCGCCCCTTCGTGAACTGGGCCGAGGCCCGAGGCATCCGCGTGCTCTTCCCCATCACCCGCGAAGACGGGCTGCTCGACTGGACCGTGGGCGAGGAGCAGACCGAGCGGCTCGGTCCCACCGGAGTGCCGGAGGCCGAGGGCGAGCTGCTCGGGCCGATGGCGATCAACGACGTCGATCTCATCGTGATTCCGGCCGCCGCGATCGACGCCACCGGCATGCGCCTCGGCTGGGGCCGCGGCTATTTCGACAAGACCCTCGGGTCGATGGGAAAATGTCCTCCGGTGTACGCCGTGGTCTTCGACAGCGAGTTCGTCGAGCACGTGCCGCGCGAGGTGCACGATCAGCCCGTCAACGGCGTCGTGACCCCCACCCGCATCATCGCCTTCTGAGCCGGCGCACCACCGCCCACCACCGAGAGACTGCAATGCCCACCTATTCCTACCGTTGCACCGAGTGCGACAACGCCTTCGACATCCACCAGGCCTTCACCGACGACGCGCTCACGGTCTGCGAGGTCTGCGGCGGCAAGCTGCGCAAGCTCTTCAACACGATCGGCGTGACCTTCAACGGCTCGGGCTTCTACCGCACCGACTCGCGCGCGGGCGGCTCAGCGGGTTCGGGGGGTTCGAAGAGCGGGTCGGATGCCTCGTCGGCGTCATCCTCGTCGGGCTCGGGCTCGTCAGGCTCGGGCTCGTCGAAGCCGGCGTCGACCGGCGGGGGCGCCTCGGCATCGTCCTGAGCCTCGGCTAGCGTGGTGCCCGTCCGAAATCGACACCGGAGGGGGAAGGCCGTGATCAAGGGCTTCAAGGAATTCATCATGCGGGGCAACGTCATCGACCTCGCCGTCGCGGTCGTCATCGGCGCGGCGTTCACGGCGGTCGTGAACTCGATCGTCACCAATCTGATCAACCCGCTGATCAGCCTCCTGTTCAAGGCTGACAGCCTCGACCAGGCACTCGTCTGGACGGTCGGCGACACGAAGTTCAGCTTCGGCGCCGTCATCGGCGCGATCATCTCCTTCCTCGCCGTCGCAGCCGTGGTCTACTTCGTGTTCGTCATGCCGATGAACCACTTCAAGGAGCGCGCCGAGCAGAAGCGCAAGGCGGGGCAGCCCGACCCCGAGGAGCCCGAGACCGAGCTCACGGTGCTCGCCCAGATCCGCGACCTCCTCGCCGAGCAGGGGTCCGTGGTCGGTTCGGGCCGCCACAGCGACCAGTAGCGCGACATCGACCGTCCGACGACGGGTCGAGACTCAGTCGCGCCGCCAGTGCGGCGGCCGGTCGCGCAGCAGGCGTTCGTCGTCGGGAGACGTGCGCCGAGGCATCCCCGTCGTGTCGCCCGACTGATCGCCCTCGGCCGGCGCGACGGGCGCCTCGGGCGACGGGTCGGAACCCGGCGCCGGCGTGAGCTTCGCCCGACGGGCACGTCCGGGAGCACGCTCGACGCGCTGGCGCGGCTCGGGCTCGTTGGTCACGGGCGGGAACCGGCGGCGCGCACCTCGGCGCCGTCGTCGACCGGGTCGGGCTTGCCGAGCACGCTCGCGACCCGAGCGGCGACCGCGTCGGGGTTGCCGAACAGCTCGAAGCTGTGCACGCGCAGGTAGTGCCACCCCAGCCGGCGCAGCACATCGGGCCGCAGCCGCAGCGACTCGCGCAGGCTCTGCCCCACGAACGCATCGTCGGTCTCGACCACGACCGCCTTGCCAGCGTGGGCGGCGGCGAGCGCGAGGCGTCCGCGGTAGCCGACGCTGACCCGGATGCCACGCCGCTCGAGCCGTGACGCGAGGTCGCGCAGCATCGAGCCGACCTCCATCCGCTCTCCCGAGTCGGCCGCGCGTTCCTCGGTCTGCGTCAGCACGTTCGCGAGGGCGAGCACGCCGTGGCTCTGCCGCGACTCGTCGATGTCGTCGGGGCGGAACGCCGAGACGATGTCCATCGAACGGCGAGCGCGGGTCATGCCGACGGCGAGCAGGCGATCGCCGCCCGGCTGGCCGAGCGACCCGAAGTTCGAGAGCAGGCGGCCGTGCGGGGTGCGACCGTAGCCGATCGAGAAGATGACGCGGTCGCGACTCTGGGCGACGGCCTGCTCGAGCGTCAGCACCGTGAACGGCTCGGCCCGGTCCTTGAGGATGAAGTCCGACAGGTCGGTGCGCTTCGCGAACGCGGCGAGCACCGCCTGGTGCACCCTGGCCGCATGCCGCGTGCTCGCGGTGATCACCATGAGCGACTCGCGCGGACGCTTGACGGCGTGCTCCATGACGAGCTCGACGACCTTCGCGACCTCGGAGTCGATCGACTCGACCGTGCCGGTCACCGAGTCGGGCAGCCCGTTGCCCGAGACGTAGTGGAGGCCGAGGCTGCCGTGCCCGAGGAAGCTGCCCGCCCACGGCAGCGACACGATGCGGCCGCCGTAGAAGCGCCGGTTCACGAGCTCCGCGAGGTCTTCGCCGCCGGCGCGGTAGCTGCGGGTGAGGGTCAGCGTCGGCAGCAGCTCGCCGAGCCGCGCGAGCGCCGAATCGGCGTGCAGGGCGTCGACGCCGCCGTGCTCGTGATCGCGGTCGGGCGGCGTCTCGCCGTCGTCGATGCCGGTCTCGAAGAGCGTCGGCGTCTGCGTGACGGGGTCGCCGAAGGCGACGACCTGCTTCGCCCGGCGGATGGCCCCGAGGTTCTCGGCGATGGTCGTGGCCCCGGCGTCGACGAGGATGACGGTGTCGAAGGCGATGCGGTCGTCGACGGCCGACACCTCGTAGGGCGAGGCGAGCCACACAGGGGCGAGCACGCGGAAGAGGTTCGGCGCCTCGGTCACGAGCGCGTCGGCGCGCAGGCGATCGCCGCGCAGCAACCGCTTGAGCACCGCGGCCTCCTCGGGGTGGTCGACGAGCGCGACCTTCCAGTTCTCGGCGAGGCGCCACGCGAGCAGCGGACCCGCAGCCGACGCGTGCGCCTCGTCGACGAGCCGGAAGTCGCCCTCGAGCCGGTCGAGCACCGTCGTGTTCGCGCCGAGCAGCGCCTTCTCGCCCGCGAGCACCTGCTCGAGCACCGACTGCCACCAGGCCAGCTCGAGCTCGTCGGCGACGCGCGGCTCGGGAACGTGGCGCTTGGCGAGGTCGACGAGCAGCGGGTCGAGCCCGAGCTCGCGCAGCCGGCCGAGGATCGCGGTGCGCTCCTGCAGGTTCGCGAGCACCTCCGAGTCGGCGGCGAGGCCGGCGAGGGTCGCCACCAGGTCGCGGATCGGCCGTGCGCCGAGCTGGCGCGGCGTGCCAACGAGGTCGAGCGGCGCGTCGAGGGTCGCGAGGTCGCTCGAGACGTGCTGGTACGCGACGTGCACGTCGTCGATGCCGACCGGGACGCCGGGGATCGCCCCCGCGTCGGAGTAGCGCTGCCAGAGGGTTCGCTGCTGCTGGATGCCTCGGAGCGCCGCGTTCAGGTCGGTGATGTGCACCCCGGGGCGCACGAACTCGAGCGCGTGACGGCGCAGGCGCCGGCGATTCGCACCCGACATCCCCGACTCGCGGCGCGGGGCGGTCGCGGCGATGAGCTCGCCGAGCGGCCGGTCGAAGACCGACGGCTGGAACCGGTCGAGGGTCTCTCGCACGTCGAGCAGCAGCCGGAGGAACACGCCGAGCTCGGCGATCGACTCGAACTCGCGGAGGCGGGTCTGCGCGATGAGCGAGCGGCCTCGCTCGAGGAGCCGCGGCACCTCGACGGCGCTCAGCCGCTTCGCGAGCTCGTGGGCGTTCGTCGCCTCTGCCGACGACGTGAACGACGCGCCGTACCAGGGCGAGTCACCCGGGCCGTAGCGGAACTCGCCGAGCTCGGCGGCGCGCGCGAGGTCGCGCGCGACGTCTCCGCGGCCGGTCGCGAGCTCGGCGAGTGCCGCTCGGTCGAGCCGTGCCGTCGTCGACGGCGGTGCCGGGAGGAGCGCGAGCCGCGCGAGCTCGCTGAGCGCATCGAGCACCGACACGTGCAGTTCGGGATCGGGACGCGTGAGGGCGGTGCGATAGTCGAGCAGCACCTTGCGCAGGCGGACGAGCGCGTCGTCGACGTCGGCGACCCGCGGCCGCTCGGCCTTCTCGTTGCGGGAGATCGACTGGATGAGCTCGCGCCGCAGACCCGGCGTGGTCACCGCGGCGCCGCCGAGGCCGACCTGCCCGAGTCGATGCGCGATGCCGTCGAGGCTCGCGCGCCGCGCGCCGACGACGAGCACCCGCTTGTCGTTCGCGACGAGCGCGCCGATGGCGTTGACGATGGTCTGGGTGCCGCCCGTGCCGGGGAGCGTCTTCACCACGACGGAGGTGCCCTGCTCGATCTCTGCGACGACCTGCTCCTGCTCGGGGTCGGCGTCGAGCAGGAGGGTGTCGGTCGAGGGCGGGCGGTCGTCCTGCCCGACGGGCTTGACGCGCTCACCGCGAGCGGCGGTCACGGCGGCGCGCGCGGCCGGGTTGCCGGCGAGCGCGTCGATCACCGGGTGATCGAGCTTCGCGGCGTCGATCGCCATCTCGGGCCCGACCTCGGCGAACGACGAGACCACGAGCCGCGGAGCGACCTGGAACCAGGGCAGGTGGCTCGTGAGCCCGCGCAGCCGGTCGATGACGGGCTGCGGCTTGAAGACGCCGTTCGTGATCGCGAGTGCGACGAAGGCGTCGGCGTCGAGCGTGATCTGGAACTGGTCGCGCAGCTCGCGGGCCAGCGCGGGGTTCAGGAAGGGTTGGCCCTTGAGCTTGAGCTCGAAGTCCCGGCCGTAGCGACGGATGGCGAGCGGACGGAGCAGCACAGGGGCGAGGTACTCCTCGCCGCCGTTGCGCCACGAGGCGAGCCCGATGGCGAGGTGCACCGACTCGACGCCGCGGACGCTCCGCAGTTCGATGCCCTTCTGCGTGATCTCGGCCGCCGCGAGCCGCGCGTTGCGCAGCGCCAGCTCGTCGCGGATGAGGCTCGACAGGAGGGTCGACTTGCCCGTGATGAACTGCGGCAGGCCGCCCGGGTGCGTCGTCGAGAGCTCGATGCGGCTGCGCGGGGTGTCGACGAACCGGACGAGCGGCGAGCGGCCGCCGACCGCGGCGAGCTCGGAGTTCCAGCGTCGCCAGGCGGGTTCGGCGACGTTGCCGGCGACGAGGGCCGGGTCGCCGAGGCTGAGGCCGTCGGGGCGGGTGATGTCCTGCTGCATGGGTTCCGGAGTGAGTTGGTCGGCGGCGGCGTCGGGCTCGTCGCCGAGGATCTCGTCCTCGTCGTCCTGGTTCCGATCGAGCCGCTGCACACCGACACCCTAAGACGAAACGCGCGAAATCCTCGGAGCATCGCCGCGGTCGGCCCCGTTCAGCTGGTTCCCGGATACCCCATGGGTATACATGCTAGGGTCGTCGAGTGCGCCTGATCCCCACCCGCGACCCCAGCTCGGCCATCCGCCCGCCCGTCACCGTCATCATCGGCGGCGTCGCCGGCGGCATGTCGGCCGCGACCCGCCTGCGCCGGCTCGACGAGGAGCGCGAGATCATCGTGCTCGAACGGAGCGGCGCCGTCTCGTTCGCGAACTGCGGCCTGCCGTACCACGTCTCCGGCGTCATCGCCGAACGCGACGACCTCGCCCTGCAGACGCCCGAGCGGCTCGCCGAGCGCTTCCGCATCGATGCGCGGGTGCGCCACGAGGCGGTGGCCGTCGACCCCGCCGCGAAGACGGTCTCGGTGCGCGACCTCGCGAGCGGGAGCGTCGCGGCGATCGCCTACGACGAACTCGTGCTCGCGACGGGGGCCGCACCGCGGCGCCCCGACGACGTCGACGACGACGCCCCGATCCACGTGCTGCGCACGCTCGACGACCTCGACGGCATCATGGCCGCCCTCGCCTCGGTCGGCGATGCCGGCCCGGCCGTCGTCATCGGCGGCGGGTACATCGGCATCGAGCTCGCCGACAACCTCGTGCGGCGCGGCGTCGCGACGACGCTCGTGCAGCGCGGCGAGCAGGTGCTCGGCGGTCTGGACCCCGAGATGGCGGCGCCCGTCGCCGACCATCTCGCCCGGCGCGGCATCGGCATCGAGCTCGGCCGCGACGTGCGGCGCGTCGCCCACGACCACGTCGAGCTCGACGACGGCACCCGGCTGCACGCCGGCATCGTGTTCGCGGCGATGGGCGTGCGCCCCGAATCGGTCCTCGCCGTCGCCGCGGGCCTCGCGACCGGCCCCTCCGGGGGCATCGTCGTCGACCACGATCACCGCACGAGCGACCCGTCGATCTTCGCCGTCGGCGACGTCGTCGAGCAGCGCGACGCGATCGACGGGTCGGCGCGGCTCGCACCCCTCGCGGGCCTCGCGAACCGGCACGGCCGCGCCGTCGCCGACGTCATCGCCGGCGCACCACGACCCGCCCGCCCCGCCCTCGGCACCGCGATCGTCGACGCCGCAGGACTCACCGTCGCCTCGACCGGCTGGAGCGAACGGCGTGCGCGCGAACGCGGCCGGGCGGTGCGGATCGTGCACTCCCATCCCGCCTCGCACGCCGGCTACTACCCTGGCGCCGCACCCATGTCGCTGAAGCTCGTCGTCGACGCCGCCACCGACCTCATCGTCGGCGCCCAGGCCGTCGGCACCGACGGCGTCGACAAGCGCATCGACGTCATCGCCACCGCGATCGCGACCGGACTCACCGCCTCCGGGCTCGCCGACCTCGAGCTCGCCTACGCACCCCAGTACGGGCACGCGAAGGACCCGATCAACCAGCTCGGCTACATCGCGGGCAACCTCGCGAGCGGCGAGGACCGGGTCGTCCAATGGCACGAGCTCGACGACGAGCTCGCACGCGGCGCCGTACTCATCGACGTGCGTGCCGAGACGCAGCTCGACGAGGGGCGCATCCCCGGCGCAACCTGGATCCCCGTCGAAGCGCTGCGCGAACGCCACGCCGAGTTCGCCGGCCGGCGGATCGTCGTGCACTGCCGGGTGGGGCAGGGCGCGCACACCGCCGCCCGGCTGCTCGCCGGTCTCGGCCACGACGTCGTGAACCTCGACGGCGGCTTCCTCACCTGGCGCGACGGCATGCGCGCCCGCGAACTCGCCGCGGCTGCGGCATCCGACCCCGCAGACGGCGAACGCGCCGCCTGACCGACCCATCCGCTGACGAAGGAGCCCGAATGCGATCCCTCTCCCCCGCCGAGGTGCACGCCACCGACGACGCCTACCTCATCGACGTGCGCGACGAGGCCGAAGTCGCCCAGGCGCGCATCGACGGCGCCCACCACATCCCGCTCGGCGAGCTGGTGGCCCGCCTCGACGAGGTGCCGCGCGACCGCACGGTGTACGTGCTGTGCCACGTGGGCGGCCGCAGCGCGCAGGCGGTCGTCTACCTCGAGCAGCACGGGTTCGACGCCGTCAACATCGACGGCGGCATCGTCGGCTGGCACCGCGAGGGCCTGCCCGTCGAGCTCGGCGGCGCATCGTGAGCACCGCCCTCGAGGAGCAGCGGCGCATCGCGAACCGGCTGAAGCGCGCACGCGGGCAGCTCACCGCGGTGATCGAGGCCGTCGAGTCCGGTGCCGACTGCCGCACCGTCGTGACCCGGCTCGCGACGGTCTCGAGCGCACTCGACAAGGCGGGCTTCGCGATCATCTCTGCGGCGCTGCGCGAGTGCCTCGCCGACGAGGCCGAGCCCCGTTCAGTCGAGGGATCGGACGAGCCCGCGAGCGGACGGATCGGGATCGACGAGCTCGAACGGCTCTTCCTCAGCCTCGCCTGAGACGACGGATGCCCCGCCCGCGGGTCGCGGG
>NZ_JBSHHD010000065.1:0-8139 GCF_053618155.1 Agromyces sp. NPDC055658
TTTGGGCTTGGTGTTCTTTTGCGGCTCGGGGTGGTTGTTTGGGCCGGTTGGGTGCCGGGTGGGGGGGGGCCGTTGGGGCATCCGCTTCAGGGGGTTTGGGGCCCCGGCGCCGGGGGGGGGGGGGGGCCCGCGCGGCGCCCCCCCCCCCGCCCCGGGGGGGGCCCCCCCGCGCCGAGAGCTCGTCGCGCACCTCGGCGGCGACGTCGTCGTACTCGGCGAGCGAGTCCATGCGGTCGGAGTGCCCTCGCCAGTGCATCGCCACGTAGCGGGCCCCGGTCTCGGCGGCCACGCGCGCCATGCCCTCGTCGGCGAGGCCGGCGGACACGTCGTTGATGATCTCGGCGCCGGCCTCGACCGCAGCGAGGGCGGTCGCGGCGCGCATCGTGTCGACGCTCACCCGGATGCCTCGTTCCGTGAGCCCGCGGATGACGGGCACCACGCGGCGGAGCTCCTCATCGGGCTCGACCCGTGACGCGCCGGGCCTCGTCGACTCGCCGCCGACGTCGACGAGGTCGGCGCCCTGCGCCACGAGCTCGATGCCGTGGGCGATCGCCGATTCGGCGTCGAACCATCGCCCCCCGTCGCTGAACGAGTCGGGCGTGACGTTGACGACGCCCATCACCTGCACGGCCGCCGCCGGTCGAGTGGCCCGGAGGCCGGGTCGCTGCTCACCCATCGTGCGCCCCGATGAGTGCGATGATCTCGGCCCGCGCCGCCGGCTCGGCGAGTGCGCCGCGGCTCGCGATCGTGACGGTCGAGCTGCGCTCCTGGCGCGACCCTCGAGTCGTCACGCAGCGGTGCTGCGCGTCGAGCACGACGAGCACGCCCTTCGGGTCGAGGCCGGCGACGAGGGTGTCGGCGATCTCCTCGGTCAGGCGCTCCTGCAGCTGCGGCCGGCGGGCGAGCGTGTCGACGACGGCGGGGATGCGGCCGAGGCCGACGACCCGTTCGCCGGGCAGGTAGGCCACGTGGGCGGTGCCGACGAACGGCAGGAGGTGGTGTTCGCACACCGAGCGGAACGCCAGGTCGCGGAGCACGACGGCGTCGCTCGTCGCGGGCACGCCGGCCTCGGTGGCACCGAGCGGCACGCTGTCGGCGAGGTGCGTCAGCGGGTCGACGTCGAGGCCGCCGAAGAAGTCGGCGTACGCCTCGGCGACGCGCTGCGGGGTGCGCTCGAGCCCGGGACGCGCCGGATCCTCCCCGATCGCGAGGAGGATCTCGAGCACGGCCCGCTCGATGCGTTCGTTGTCGACTCCGGCCATCGGCCGCCCTTCGGTCTCGGCCTACGCGGTGGCGGGCCGGGGGTTCGAGCGCGGCGCGCGCGCGGCGGCCGGCTCCTCGCTCGGGGCCCCGCCCGAGTCGACGCCGCCGTCGACGGCACCCGAGTCGATCGGCAGCTTCTCGGTCGGGAAGCTGATCGGCGGGAGGTCGCTCACCGGGCGGTTGTCGCTCGAGAGCCAGAGCGGGCGCTCGGGCAGCTTCTTGACGTCCTTGAAGATCTCGGCGATCTGGTTGTGGTCGAGCGTCTCGTGCTCGAGCAGCTCGGCGGCCAGCTTGTCGAGGATGTCGCGGTTGTCGTTGAGCACCTGCCACGCCTCGTCGTGCGCCTGCTCGATGAGGGTGCGCACCTCGGCGTCGACCTTCTCGGCGATGCCCTCGGAGTAGTCGCGCTGGTGCCCCATGTCGCGGCCGAGGAACATCTCGCCCGACGACTGGCCGAGCTTCACGGCGCCGACGTTGGCCGACATGCCGTACTCGGTGACCATCTTGCGTGCGGTCGCGGTCGCCTTCTCGATGTCGTTCGAGGCGCCGGTCGAGGGGTCGTGGAAGACGATCTCCTCCGCGACGCGACCGCCCATGGCGTACGTCAGCTGGTCGAGCAGCTCGTTGCGGGTCACCGAGTACTTGTCTTCGAGCGGCATGACCATCGTGTAGCCGAGGGCCCGGCCGCGCGGCAGGATCGTGATCTTCGTGACCGGGTCGGTGTAGTTCATCGCCGCCGCGGCGAGGGCGTGGCCGCCCTCGTGGTACGCGGTGATGAGCTTCTCCTTGTCTTTCATGACCCGGGTGCGACGCTGCGGGCCGGCGATGACGCGGTCGACCGCCTCGTCGAGGGCCCGGTTGTCGATGAGCTGCGCGTTGGAGCGAGCGGTGAGCAGGGCGGCCTCGTTGAGCACGTTCGCGAGGTCGGCGCCGGTGAAGCCCGGGGTCTTGCGCGCGAGCACCTCGAGGTCGACGCCCTTCGCGAGCGGCTTGCCCATCGAGTGCACCTCGAGGATGCGCTGGCGGCCCTTCATGTCGGGCGCGTCGACCCCGATCTGGCGGTCGAAGCGGCCGGGGCGCAGCAGCGCCGGGTCGAGGATGTCGGGGCGGTTCGTCGCCGCGATCATGATGACGTTCGTCTTGGGGTCGAAGCCGTCCATCTCGACGAGCAGCTGGTTGAGCGTCTGCTCGCGCTCGTCGTGCCCGCCGCCCATGCCGGCGCCTCGGTGGCGGCCGACCGCGTCGATCTCGTCGACGAAGATGATGGCGGGGGCATTCTGCTTCGCCTGGTCGAACAGGTCGCGCACGCGGCTCGCGCCGACGCCGACGAACATCTCGACGAAGTCGGAACCCGAGATCGAGTAGAACGGCACGCCCGCCTCGCCCGCGACGGCGCGCGCGAGCAGCGTCTTGCCGGTGCCGGGAGGGCCGTAGAGCAGCACGCCCTTCGGGATGCGCGCCCCGACGGCCTGGAACTTCGCCGGCTCCTTCAGGAAGTCCTTGATCTCCTGCAGCTCCTCGATGGCCTCGTCGGCGCCCGCGACGTCGGCGAACGTGACCTTCGGGCTCTCCTTCGAGACGAGCTTCGCCTTCGACTTGCCGAACTGCATGACGCGGTTGCCGCCGCCCTGCATGCCCGACAGCATGATCCAGAAGAAGACGCCGATCAGGAGGAGCGGCAGCAGGATGCCGAGCATCGACATGAACCAGTTCGGCTGCGGCACCTCGTCGTTGTAGCCGTCCTTCGGGTTCGCATCGTCGACCGCATTGACGATGTCGGTGCCGCGCGGCGTCACGTAGTAGAACTGCACCTGCTTGCCGAGCTTCTCGTCTTCTTTGGCGAGGGTGAGGTCGACCCGGTTCTCGCCGTCGACGATCTTCACGGCGGCGACCTTGCCGTCGCTCAGCAGCTCGAGGCCCTTCTGCGTGGACACCTCTTTGAACCCGGACGCCGTGATCAGGCTCGAACCGATCCACACGGCGACGATCGCGAGCAGGATGTAGATGATCGGCCCGCGGAAGACCTTCTTCATGTTCATGATCTTGCAAGGCTACCTCGGCCCCACTGGGCGGCGGCTGCCTGTTCGCTGAAAGCGCGCAGCGCTCAGCCTGCGGCGGTCGCGCGCCGGCTCCGGCGCAGGCCCAGCAGGTACGGCATGCCGAGACCGGCGGCCGCGAAGGTGCGCCCGAGGCGCCCTCGGACGGATGGCCCCGGCAGCGGCGGGAGCTCGCCGTCGAGGTCGCCGACGTCGACGAAGTACGCGCGCACCGTGCCGATGCCCTCGAGCTCCTGCGAGATCTCGTGCACCGCCGCGGGCAGGGCGCTCCCGCCGCCGCGGTGGAGCTCGTCGGAGAGCAGCACGTACTCCGAGATGGCGACGGGGTTCTTGAGCATGCGATGCACTTGGATGACGTCGATGCCGACGAGCTTGACCCGGTCGCGGATGGTCTGGGTCGCGACATCCCCGACGTGCGCGACGAACTTGAGCTTGAGCTCGGCGGCCTCCTTGCAGCCCGCGCACGGGCAGAGGTTCGCCGCGACGTTCTGGCGCTCGAGGTGGAAGGCCCGGTGCATGGCGACCACGACCTGCAGGACCCCGGCGACCTCGGATTCGTGGTCGCGGCCGCCTGCGGGGCGCGAGAGGAACGCGGCGTCGCCCTCGATCTCGATGAGGTCGTAGCCGGGTGCGGCGTCGATCATCTTGTCGAGCATGCGCGCGGTGTTCACCTCGGCGTGCGCGAGGCTGAACCGATGCGAGCTCATGTAGTCGGTGTAGCCCCCGATGTCGGCGATCAGCAGTACCGCCCGGCCGGACTCCATGTCGACAGGCTGTCATCGATCCGGGGCGGCATCAACCCCGCGAATCGGGGGTCGCGGGCGGATCGTCGAACGGCTCGCGCGGCTCGAACCGCTCGAGCAGGTCGTCGGCGTCGGCCGCAGCCCGGCGGGCGCTGGGCGTGTAGCCGAGCACGACGGGGAGGAATCGATCCGAGGTGAGCGCGCGAAGCCGGAGCGCGCCGACCGCCACGACGGTGGCGGTGCGTCGGCTGCGCCGGAGGAGCGCGATCTCGCCGAACCCCTCGCCCGGGCCGAGCGACGCCACCACCCGGCCGTCGCCGACGACGTCGGCCGCACCGTCTTCGATCAGGTAGTACCGGTCGCCCGGATCGCCCTGGCGGAAGACCGGGTCGCCGTCGGCGACGGCGACCGGCTCGAGCCCGCGGGCGAGCTGCTCGACGGCCGGCAGGGGCAGCGTGCGGAACATCGGCACGCGGCGCAGCAGCGCGACATCGCCGTCGAGCACGTCGACGGTGCGGTCGAGCCCGCGGAGGCGCCGCCAGGCGGCGAGGGCGAGCAGCGGGCAGACGAGCCCGATCGAGATGAGCGTCGCCTGCACGCCCGTCAGGTCGATGAGCGTCGAGGCGACGACGGCGCCGATGCCGATGAAGACGGCGACGAGGCTCTCGAGCACGCCGAACACGCGGGCGAGCACCTCGTCGGGCGCGAGCCTGCCGATGAGCGTGAAGCCGGCGACGTCGATCAGGGCGTTGCCGACGCCGATGAAGGCGAGCAGGCCGAGCGCCGCCGACTGCTGCGGCACGAGTCCGACGAGCGCCAGCGGCAGCCCCCAGAGCGCGACCCCGACCGCGAACCACGCGCCGAGGCGCCGCGAGCCGACGAGCAGCGAGGCGCCGAGCGAACCGAGCACCGCGCCGACCCCGACGGCCGTCATCAGGGCGCCGACGCCCGGCTCGCCCGTGCCGAGCAGTTCGATCGCGACCACGACCGAGAGCACGGTGAGCGCGCCCCGGGTGAGCGCCTGCGCCGAGGCGAGCCCGAGGATGAGCAGCAGGTCGCGGTTCGAGGTCGCGGCCCGAACGCCCTCGACCACCTCGGCGGCGAGGCTGCGCCGCTTCGGCGCCGCCGGTCGCGGCGGTGCCTCGTAGCGGAGCCCGACGAGCAGGCCGGCCGCCGCGAACGAGGCGGCGGCCGCGACCGCGAAGACGACGTCGACCCCGGTGAACTGCAGGAGAACCGCGGCCACCAGCGGGCCGACGAGCGTCGCCGCCGAGTCGAGCAGCCCGCGCACCATGTTCGCGCTCGCGAGTTCGTACCCGGTGCTGCAGAGCGAGGGAAGGAGGGCCGAGTGCGCGGGCCGGTAGAGCGTGGCGGCGACGGTCGACACGACGGCGAGCGCGTAGACGACCGCCGTCGGGCCCGCGACGGCGACGACGACCGCGGCGGCGGCCGTCGCGGCGCCGCGCACGGTCGAGACGAGGATGAGGACGCGTTCGCGCCGCCCTCGGTCGGCGATCGGCGACAGGAGCGGGGCGAAGATCGCCGACGGCACCATCCGCAGCAGCCCGACGAGTCCGAGGGCTGCCGCGCCGCCGTCGCGGTACGCGACGATGCCGAGGGCGACGGTGAACGCCCATTCGGCGGTCCATGCACCGAGGAAGCTCAGCTGGGCACGCCGGAGATTCGGGTTGCGCGCGTTCGACGCGAAGGCGGCGGCGGCGTCGCGCAGTCGGCTTCGGCGCACTTGCTCGCCCATGGCACGACCCTAGGGCCTGGCCGACCGGCGGTCGAGTGCCGTCAGCTGTAGACGTGCGGGGCGAGGATCGCGACGTCGCGCAGGTTGCGGTAGCGCTCTGCGTAGTCGAGCCCGTAGCCGACGACGAACTGGTTCGGGATGTCGAAGCCGAGGTACCTGACGTCGACCTCGACCTTGGCCGCGTCGGGCTTGCGCAGCAGGGCGCAGATCTCGACCGAGGCCGCGCCGCGCGAGCGCAGGTTCTCGAGCAGCCAGCTGAGCGTGAGCCCCGAGTCGATGATGTCCTCGACGATGAGCACGTGCCGGCCGGTGAGGTCGGTGTCGAGGTCCTTCAGGATGCGCACGACGCCCGACGACTGGGTGCCGGCGCCGTACGACGAGACGGCCATCCAGTCCATGCTGAGGTGCGGCCGCAGCTCGCGCGCCAGGTCGGCCATGACCATGACGGCGCCCTTCAGCACGCCGACGAGCAGCAGGTCCTTGCCGTCGTAGTCGGCCTCGATGCGGCGGGCGAGTTCGGCGAGTTTCGCGTGGATCTCGGCTTCGGTGACGAGGGTCTCGGTGAGGTCGGCCTGAATCTCGCGCGCATCCATGCGTCGATCCTAGCGATCGCGGTTCAGTGATCGTGCGGAATGATCTCGGTCGACCCCGTCGTGGAGAAGACCACATGGCCGCCGGCCCGGGTGGCGAGCGCTCCCCCGGGCAGGTCGATCGGTCCCTGGCCGTGCCAGTCGGTGACGAGCCGCGCGACCTCGAGCGTCTGCGCCCGGCTGAGCGACACCCCGAACTCGCTCGCGACCACGTGCCGGATGATGCGCTGCCGCAGCGCCGCCGGGTTCGCGCCGAGCGCGGCCGCCGAGACGGCGATGCCCGCCTCGGCGGGTTCGCAGATCTCCTCGATGAACTCCTCGATCTGCTCGGCGAACGCCGCCTCGTCCTCGCGCAGCTGCTCGGCCGTGCGCGCGAGGGCCTCGGCGATGCCGGGGCCGAGTTCTCGCTCGAGCACGGGCAGCACCTGCTCGCGCACCCGCACCCGGGCGTACGCGGGGTCGAGGTTGTGCGGATCGTCCCACGGTTCGAGCCCGGCGTCGAGGCAGGCCTGACGCGTCGTCGCCCGGCGGATGCCGAGCAGCGGCCGCGCGTACCGCCCCGTCACGGGCGCCATGCCCGACAGGCTCGCCGCCCCCGACCCGCGGGCGAGGCCGAGCAGCACGGTCTCGGCCTGGTCGTCGAGCGTGTGGCCGAGCAGCACGAGCGCCGCACCCGTCTCGCGGGCGACCTCGTCGAGCGCGGCGTAGCGCGCGTCACGGGCGGATGCCTCGGGGCCGGCGCCCGCTGTGACGTCGACCCGGCGCACGACGACCGGGTCGAGCCCGAGCTCGCGAGCGGCGCGAGCGGCGCGCTCCGCGACATCCCCGGAGCCCGGCTGGAGGCCGTGGTCGACGATCACGGCGCCCGCCCACCGGCCCGCGCGGGGCGCCTCGAACGCGGTGGCCGCGGCGAGCGCGAGCGAGTCGGCGCCCCCGGAGAGCGCGACGAGCACGAGCGACTGCCCGGTCGTGGTCTCGGGGCGCGGCGCCTGCGGCGGCGCGCCTCCACCCAGAGCGGCGCGCACCGCGCGCCGCACGTCGGCGATCGGCGGGGTCAGTCGCGGGCGACGTGGGCCGGAGGCATCCATGTGCTGGTCTGAAGGCATCGGGGTAACCTTATTCCGCCGCGCGCCGAGCGCCCGGCCATGCTGTCGCAACAGCGCAGACTTCCATCGCAAGGAGAGCCATATGGGCGAGTACAACGCCGTCATCGAGATCCCCAAGGGGAGCCGCAACAAGTACGAGGTCGACCACGAGACCGGCCGGGTCTTCCTCGACCGCGTGCTCTACACCGGGTTCGTCTACCCGACCGACTACGGCTTCTTCGAGAACACCCTCGGCGACGACGGCGACCCGCTCGACGTGCTCGTGCTGCTCGAGTACCCGCTCTTCCCGGGCGTCGGCGTCAAGGTGCGCCCGGTCGGCGTCTTCCACATGACCGACGACGGCGGCGGCGACGCGAAGGTCATCGCGGTGCCCGCGGGCGACCCGCGCTGGAACCACATCCAGGACGTCGACTCGATCCCCGAGTTCACGCGCAAGGAGATCGAGCACTTCTTCGAGCACTACAAGGACCTCGAGCCCGGCAAGTGGGTCAAGACCGAGGGCTGGGCGAACGCGGCCGAGGCCGAGGCGCTCATCCAGAAGGCGATCGAGGCGTTCCCCGGTCACTGACACTTCGGGATGCCTCGCGGCATCCGGGCAGCGAAAGGGGGCGAGCCGTACGGCTC
>NZ_JBSHHD010000066.1:0-7542 GCF_053618155.1 Agromyces sp. NPDC055658
GGTCGCGGGCCCGCTCTGGTTCGGCGAGTGCGCTACGCGCCCACGCCGCGGATCGCCGGATGGTGGAAGGTGTCTCCGAACACACGCTCCGAGGCCCCGACCCGGTCGAGGTACGGCGTCGCACCGCCGGCCTGGAAGGGCCAGCCGGCGCCGAGGATGAGGCAGAGGTCGATGTCTTCGGCCGCGGCGACCACGCCTTCGTCGAGCATGAGCTTGATCTCACGTGCGAGTTCGTCTTCGACGCGGCGCAGGATCGTCGCGGCGTCGACCGACGTCTTGCCGACGGTGATCGCCTTCTTCGCGTCCTTGGTCAGATCGGTGACCTTGCCGTGCTTGTCCTTCTCGACGACGGGCGAGCCCAGCTTCGAGAGGGCGTGCATGTTCTCCGAGGCGTAGAACCGCTCGGGGAACTCGCGCACCATCGTGTCCTGGACGTGGGCGGCGACCGCCCAGCCGACGAGGTCGATGAGCTCGAACGGCCCCATCGGCAGCCCGATCGGCGCGAGCGCCTTCTCGACGACCGGCACCGGGGTGCCCTCGTCGACGGCGCGTGCCGCCTCGCCCATGACCTTCGCGAGCAGTCGGTTCACGACGAAGCCGGGCGCGTCGGCCGTGAGCACGGCGCTCTTCTTGAGCTTCGCGGCGGTGGCGAACGCGGTGGCGAGCGTCTCGTCGTCGGTCTTCGGGGTCTTCACGATCTCGATGAGGGGCATGACCGCGACCGGGTTGAAGAAGTGGAAGCCGACGAGGCGCTCGGGGTGGGTGAGCTTCTCGCCGATCTCCTCGACCGAGAGCGACGACGTGTTCGTCGCGATGATCGCGGTCTCCGAGAGGTGCGGCTCGACCTCGGCGAACACCTGCTGCTTCACGGCGAGGTCTTCGAAGACCGCTTCGATGACCCAGTCGCAGTCGGAGAAGTCGGCCTTGTCGGTCGTGCCCGAGACGAGCGCCCGCAGTCGATTCGCCTCGTCGGCGTCGATGCGGCCCTTCTGTTCGAGCGTGCCGATCTCGTCGCGGATGTAGGCGAGACCCTTGTCGACGCGGGCCTGGTCGAGATCGGTGATGACGACGGGCACCTGCAGGCGACGCACGAAGAGCAGTGCGAACTGGCTCGCCATGAGGCCGGCGCCGATGATGCCGACCTTCGTCACCTTCCGGGCGAGCGACTTGTCGGGCGCGCCGGCGGGGCGCTTGGCACGCTTCTGCACGAGGTTGAAGGCGTAGATCGAGGCGACGAACTGGTCGCCCGAGACGAGGTCGGCGAGCGCCTCGTCCTCACGGGCGAAGCCCTCCGCCTTGGTGCCGGACTTCGCCGCCTTGAGGAGGTCGAGCGCGACGTACGGCGACTTCGCGGTCGTGCCGAGCTTGCCCTCGATGCTCTTGCGGGCGATGCCGACCGCGACGTCCCACTTGGCGAGCCGCTCGAGCTTGCCGGGAACGTTGGGACGCTTCACCTGAACCGAGCCGCCGAGCACGCCGTCGGCCCACTTGAGCGAATCCTCGAGGAAGTTGACCGGCGCGAACATCGCATCGGCGATGCCGAGCTCGAGGGCGTCCTTCGCCTTCAGCATCCGGTTGTTCTTCAGGGGGTTCTCGATGACCACCTTGAGGGCGTTCTCGATGCCGATCAGGTTCGGCAGCAGGTACGCCCCGCCCCAGGCGGGCACGATGCCGAGGAAGACCTCGGGCAGCGCGATCGCGGGCGCCGAGGCATCCACGGTGCGGTAGTCGCTGTTGAGCGCGACCTCGAGGCCGCCGCCGAGGGCGAGGCCGTTGATGAACGTGAACGAGGGCACGCCGAGCTCGCCCAGCTTGCCGAACACCATGTGGCCGAGCTGGCCCATCTTCAGCGCGATGTCGCGGCTCGGGATCTCGCCCACCTTCGAGAGATCGGCGCCTGCGGCGAGGAAGTACGGCTTGCCGGTGATCGCGACCGCCTGGATCTCGCCGGCGGCGGCACGGGCCTTCAACTCGTCGAGCCGTTCGCCGAGCTCGATCAGCGTGACCGGGCCGAGCGTCGAGGGCCGGGTGTGGTCGCGACCGTTGTCGAGCGTGATGAGCGCGATCACGCGGCCCGACGCCAGGCGGATGTCGCGCACGTAGGAGTGCGTGACGACCTCGTCGTCGGCGAACGCGGCCGCCAGCTCGGAGAAGTCGATCTTCGAGTAGTCGGTCATGTCGCTCAGCGGCCCTTTCCGTAGCGCTTGTGGTGGGGGTTCTCCCAGATGACGGTGCCGCCCTGGCCGAGGCCGACGCACATCGCGGTGATGCCGTAGCGGACCTCGGGGTGCTGCTCGAACTGGCGCGCGAGCTGCAGCATGAGGCGAACGCCCGAGGCGGCGAGCGGGTGGCCGATCGCGATGGCGCCGCCCCACGGGTTGACCCGGGCGTCGTCGTCGGCGATGCCGAAGTGGTCGAGGAAGCTCAGCACCTGCACGGCGAAGGCCTCGTTGAGCTCGAAGAGGCCGATGTCGTCGATCGAGAGGCCGGCGCGCTTGAGCGCCTTCTCGGTCGAGGGGATCGGCCCGATGCCCATGACCTCGGGCTCGACGCCGGCGAAGCCGAAGCTCACCATGCGCATCTTCGTCGTGAGGCCGAGCTCCTTCGCGGCGTCGGAGCTCGCGAGGATTGCAGCGGTCGCACCGTCGGTGAGCGGCGACGCGTTGCCCGCGGTCACCCGGCCGTGCGGGCGGAACGGGGTCTTGAGGCTCGCGAGCCCCTCCATCGTGGTCGCGGGGCGGCGACCCTCGTCTTCGCTCGCGAGGCCCCAGCCCTCGGCGGTGCGGATCGCGACCGGCACGAGATCGGGCTGGATGTGGCCGGCGTCGTAGGCGGCCTGCACCTTCTGCTGGCTCAGCATGCCGAATCGGTCGCTGCGCTCCTTCGTGAGCTCGGGGAACCGGTCGTGCAGGCGCTCGGCCGTGTTGCCCATGTTGAGTGCGTCGGCGGCCACGAGCTTCTCGGTGAGGAACCGGGGGTTCGGGTCGGCGTCGAGGCCCATCGGGTGACGGCCCATGTGCTCGACGCCGCCGGCGATGACGACGTCGTACTGCCCGAAGCCGATGCCCGAACCCGTCGTCGTCACCGCGGTCATGGCGCCGGCGCACATGCGGTCGATCGCGAAGCCGGGAACGCTCATCGGCAGGCCGGCGAGGATCGCCGCCGTGCGGCCGAGCGTCAGGCCCTGGTCGCCCTGCTGCGTCGTCGCAGCGATGGCGACGTCGTCGACGCGCTCGGGAGGAAGGTTCGGGTTGCGCTCCAGGAGCCCGGTGATCGCCTTGACCGCGAGGTCGTCGGCCCTCGTGTTCCAGTACATGCCCTTTTCACCGGCTCGTCCGAACGGGGTCCGAACCCCATCGACGAACACGACATCAGCTCGTTCAGCCACGCTGCAGCTCCGTTTCGAAATCAGGATGCCTCGATCCTACGAACCGGTGCCGAGCGCCCGTGAATCGCTTGACGGTTCCTACGAACCCTCGGAGGTCGCGTCGAGGAGCGATTGTGACGCCTCGACAAACGCATCGGCGATCGTCTGTGCGGTTGCCGCAATCTGCCACGGGCGCGCGCCGAGCTGCGCGAGGGCCGCGCCGACGCCCGCGGCGTCGGCCGGCTGTGGGGGGTGCCAGGCCACCCGACGCAGGAAATCGGGCGTGAGGAGGTTCTCGAGGGGCATCTCGAGCTCTTCAGCGACCTCGGCCACCGCGGCCTTCGCGGCCTTCAGACGGGCGTCGGCCTCGGGATTCCGGCTCGCCCATGCACGCGGCGGAGGCGGGGCATCGCTCGGCACGCGCACCGCCGGCAGCTCGTCGGTGGTGAGGCCGCGCTCGAGCGCCGTCCACCAGCGGTCGAGCTCGGTACGGCTCGCGCGACCGGTGAACTCTCGGAGGTCCGCCAGTGCGCGCCGAGTGGACGGCAGGGCGCGCGCGACGGCGACGATCGAGGCGTCGGGAACGAGTCGGCCCGGCGCGATGTCGGTCTCGGCGGCCAGGGCGTCGCGCGACACCCACAGTTCGCGGGCGACGGCGAGGTTGCGGGGACTCCGCATGGCGTGGATGCCGGAGAGGCGTCGCCAGGGCTCGGCGGCGGGCGGCTTCGCCGCGCGGTGCAGCACGGCGTCGAACTCCTCGACGGCGAGGCCGGCCTTGCCGGTCGCGTCGAGGCGCTCGGCGAGCCGATCGCGCACGTCGACGAGCAGTTCGACGTCGAGGGCCGCGTACTTCAGCCACGATTGCGGCAGCGGTCTCGTCGACCAGTCGGCCGCCGAGTGCTCCTTCGCGAGCTTGATGCCGAGAAGGTCCTCCACGACCGACGCGAGGCCCACGCGAGGCATGCCGAGCAGGCGCGCCGCGAGTTCGGTGTCGAAGATGCGATCGGGGTCGAGGCCGACCTCGCGAAGACATGCGAGGTCCTGGCTCGCGGCGTGCAGCACCCACTCCTCCGAGCGGATGCCGTTCTCGAGCGCGGAGAAGTCGGGCACCTCGGGGGCGTCGAAGAGGAAGACGCCCGCACCGCGCCGGTACATCTGGATGAGGTAGGCGCGCTGGGAGTAGCGGAAGCCGCTCGCACGCTCGGCGTCGACGGCGATGGGCCCCGATCCGCCCAGCAACCGGTCAACGGCCTCGTCGAACGCCGCGGGCGTCTCGATCACCCGATACTCATCCACGATCCGACCTCCGGCGGGGCAGTGCGGTCACCCCTTCAGCACGCGGCGGCAGTCCCGCGAGCATGCACAACAACTCACCCCAGCCTTCCACATGGGCGCCGATGGCGGCGTCGAGGGGCGTCCAGGACGCGCGCAGCTCGATCTGCGCGCCGTCACCCTGGTGGGCGAGCTCGCCGAAGCCGGTCGAGAGGATCTTCGTCGCCGTGCCCGACGCCGCGATGTAGCGCGCGCCGCGTGCGTCCAACGCGTCGATCAGCCACGACCACGCCACGTCCGCGAGGAACGGATCGAGGCCGATGTCGGTCTCGAGGGGTGCCTGCGCGAAGCACACGATGCGGAACCGCCCGCCCCAGGCCTCGGGCTCGCTCGGGTCGTACAGCACGATGAACCGGCCGGTGCCGAGTTCGGAGTCGTCGCCGTGGCGCGTCGGGGAGACGTCGGCCGACAGCGCCGCCGCGAACGGGGCCAGACCGCCGGGCGCCGGGATCTCCGACACCGAGAGCTCGGCGCGCGGCGCGGCGGCCCGGATCGAGGCGAGTGCGTTCTCGAACTCGGCGGGGGAGGAGGACGGGTGGTCGGGCACGAGTGCAGACTAGAGTCTCCATCGGAACCGGCAGCGGCGGCACGCCGCACCGGCACGCAGTGGGATCGGTTCATCGGGGAGGAAGCGGCGGATGGCACAGCGGCGGGGCGGGTTCCGCATCATCGGCACGACGCTCGCCGCGGTCGGAATGGTCGCCGGCGCGATCGCCGTCATCACGGCCGCCGTCACGGCGTTGGCCACCGTGGTGTTCGCCCGCAAGGTCGTCACCCCCTCCACGAAGCGCGAGGAGGACGTGCGGATCCTCGCCGTCGATCTCGCCGGGCGGCGGATCACGCTCGCCGACGGCGACGAAGCGAGGATGCGCGGCCGGTACGGCCTCTGGTTCGACGGCGACGCCGGCCACGCCCGCATCGCCGAGGTCGACGAAGCGCGCGGCGGCATGGTCATCAGGGGGATCGACTCGGTCGACTTCGGACGCCTCGACCGAGCCCGACGGGGCCGGATCGACGGCTGGTACTTCCTCGGCCCCTGGGAACTCGACGTCCCGTACCGCGAGGCCGTCGTGCAGACGCCCCTCGGCGCCGCGCCGGCGTGGTCGGTGCCGGCAGACGCACCGACCGATCGCTGGGTCGTGCACGTGCACGGCCGGGGGGCGAAACGGCACGAGACCCTGCGAGCCGTCCGCCCCGTGCGCGAGGCCGGCTGGAACAGCCTCCTCATCTCCTACCGCAACGACGGCGAGGCTCCCGAGAGCACCGATCGCCGATACGGTCTCGGAGGCACCGAGTGGGAGGACGTCGTCGCCGCGGTGCGTTTCGTCGTCGCGCGGGGGGCCCGCGAGATCGTGCTGATGGGCTGGTCGATGGGCGGCATGATCTCGCTGCAGGCGGTGCTGCGCTCGGAGGAGGTGCGCGAGCACCTGGTCGGGGTCGTCCTCGACTCTCCCGCGATCGACTGGGTCGACATCCTCCGGTTCCAGGGTTCCGCCATGGGATTGCCCGCGGGCCTCGGCGATCTCGTCGCCGGTGTGCTCGGAGCACCCGTCGGTGCGGGACTCACGGGTGCCGCCGCACCGATCGACCTCGTGGCGCTCGACCTCGTGGCCAGGGCCGAGGAGTTCACCGTGCCGATGCTGCTCATGCACAGCGTGGACGACGGGTTCGTCCCCATCGACGGGTCGCGCCGGTTGGCGGCATCCCGCCCCGATCTCGTGCAGTTCGAGGAGTTCACCGGAGCCCGTCACACGAAGCTGTGGAACCACGATCCCGAGCGGTGGAGCGAGCTGATCGTCGCCTTCCTCGCGACGAGAGGACGACGCGACGAACCGGCGGCCGAGGGCGACGCCGAGATCGTCGGCTGATCAGGCGGCGACGCGCTCGCGCAGCTGCCGCTTCGTGCGGGCGAGCATGCCCGTCATGCCGCGAACCCGGAGCGGCGACACCGCCTCGGCGAGGCCGAGCGACTGCGGGTAGTCGGCGGGGATGTCGAGCACCTCCTGCACGGAGAGCCCGGCGAGCCCCTGCACGAGGATCGATGCGAACCCGCGCGTCGTCGGCGACTCGGCGGGCGCGGTCGCGAAGAGGTGCACGACGCCGTCGGCCACCTCGACGAAGATGAAGACGGGCGACTGGCACTCCTCGACCCGCTCGAGCAGGTCGGGGTGGTCGGCATACCGTTCGGGGAGCGCGGGCAGTTCGTTCGAGAACTCGAGCAGCAGCTGCAGCCGATCGCGCACGCCGAGCGCGAGGAAGTCGTCGCGGATCTCGGCGAGGGCGGGGGGCAGGGTCGTCTGTTCCATCCGGTCCATTCTCCCACGGGCGGCCGGACCGTCGGCCGGTCGCCGACGGTCCGCTCGGCCGACGATCAGCGGCCGGGCACCTCGCCGCGCTCGGCACCCGTCACGATCGGCACCCGCACCGCGCTGCCCCATTCGGTCCACGAGCCGTCGTAGTTGCGCACGTTCTCGAAGCCGAGGAGGTGCTGCAGGACGAACCACGTGTGGCTCGACCGCTCGCCGATACGGCAGTACGCCACGATGTCGTCGCCGTCGGCGAGTCCGACCTCGTCGCGGTAGATCGCGTCGAGCTCCGCACGCGACTTGAAGGTGCCGTCGCCCGCAGCTGCGCGCGCCCACGGCACGGATGCCGCGGTCGGGATGTGCCCAGCGCGGAGCGCGCCCTCCTCGGGGTAGGCGGGGGCGGTCGTGGGGGGGGGCCGGGGGGGGGCGGGGGCGGGGGCGCAGTCGGCCGCGGCGGGGCCGCCGCGGCCGGCCCGGGCGCCGCGCGGCCGGTACCGGACCTCGACGGGATACGTCCGGCCCGACACCTCGATCACG
>NZ_JBSHHD010000067.1:0-6410 GCF_053618155.1 Agromyces sp. NPDC055658
CGGCATCCCCTGCGGATGCCGCGCCCTCGTCGTCGTGCCGACCGGTTCAGCGGCCGTCGGCGAGGCGCTCGATCGGGATCGTCGTGCCGAGGATGCGCTCGGCCGCGCGGTGGCCCGAGAGCAGCGCCCCGTTGACCGTCGCCGGGCAGTCGCCCCACGTCGCCTCACCGGCGAGGTGCAGCACGTCGCCGACGGGCGTGGCGATCACGTCGTGGTCGTCGTACGAGGCGCCGCGGGCGACGTAGGAGTACGAGCCGAGTGCGTACGTGTCGGAGCCCCATCGGGTGATCCAGTGGCCGGTCGGCTCGGGCACCGCGTCGCCGTAGTTGCGCCGGAGGCCCTCGAGCACCGAGGCGACGATCTCGTCGTCGGCCATCTGCTCGATGCGGCGGGCCCACTCGCCGCCCGCGAAGGTGAGCAGCATCGGGGTGCCGCTGACGACCGACACGTCGTACCACGAGTGCCAGGGCGCGCTCTCGGCGCCGAGCTGGCGGATCGCGTACGCGCCGTCCTGCCAGAAGCGCTCGGGGAACTGCAGGAAGACCTTGTCGAACGTGCCCATGCCGACCCGGTCGATCGCGCCGGACACCGCCTCGGGCAGGGCGGGCTCGAAGTCGATCGTCCCGGCCTTGAGCACGCCGAGCGGCACCGTCACGACGACCCGACCGGCCTCGAACGACTCGGACGCGGTGGTGACGCGCACGCCCGCCGCCGACCACTCCACCGCCGTGACCGGCTGCCCGAGTCGGATGTCGAGGCCATCCGCGAGCGCCGTCGCGAGCGCGTCGTAGCCGCCGGGGAACACGACCTCGTCGCCGTCGATCGCGTCTTCGTCGAGCCCGTGGGCGTCGACCTCGGCGCCGTCGGCGCCGCACTGCTCCTCGGTGCGATGGCGGTGGAACGCGCGCACCCGCTCGGTGCGCTCCGGATCCCAGCCGAGTCCGGCGAGCGCCCGCTCGACGACGTCGGCGTAGCTCTCGCCGTGCTCCGAGGCTTCGACCGCGGCGGCGAGGCGCTCGTCGGCCGCCGCGACGTCGTCGAGCCACGCGTCGGTCGCCGCGGCGTCGAGCTCGCGGTGCTCCTCGTCGTAGTTCGCGATCGGGCGCCCGCCGGCCTGGAAGCTGCCGACCGTGAACTCGGCGGTCTCCATGCCGAACGCTGCGACGAGCTCCGTGAGGGGGTTGCCGTCGAGCCCGTGGATCCAGGAGGCGCCCCGGTCGACGGAGAAGCCCGGCGACCGGTCGGTCCAGGTGCGTCCGCCGATGCGGTCGCGCGCTTCGAGCACGACGACCTGGCGGCCTGCGGCGTGCAGGAGCCGGGCGGCGGTTAGTCCGGCGACGCCGGCTCCGACGATGACGGTGTCGAACATGGGCTACTGGTCCATTCGAGAGGGAGGCGGGTGAGCGGAAGGCGGCGAGCGGATGACAGGCGGCGAGCGGATGACGGGCGGCGCGTGCACCCGGCGTGCGAGCGGCGCGGCGCCGAGGCATCCGCCGCATCGGTCACTCGGGGGCGAGCACCTCGGTGTCGCGGTTGAGCGAGCGCTTCTGGAAGTAGTCGCGGGAGCCGGGGAACATCGCCCAGACGAACATCAGCACGACGCCGAGCAGGAGCGACCCGATGCCCACGATGAAGGCGCCGCCGACACCGGCGACCTGCGAGTAGCCGTAGTCGGGGTTCAGCATGTCGATCGCCGACTGCACGAACGCCCACGCCATGAAGACCCCGCCGAGCAGCGGGAAGACGAGGCGGTAGAAGAAGTTGCGACGGCTGGCGAAGAGCGTGCGGCGGAAGTACCAGACGCACGCGAAGCTCGCGATGGCGTAGAAGAAGGCGATCGCGAGGCCCATCGAGAGCAGCGAGTCGGCGAGCACGTCGGTCGAGACGAGGTTCATGCCGGCGTAGTAGACGATCGCGATCACGCCGACGAGCATCGTCGAGAACGTCGGCGTCTTCGACGCCTCGTGCACCTTCGCGAAGCGAGCCGGGAGGGCCTTGTAGACGCCCATGGCGAAGGTCCCGCGCGCGGTCGGCAGGATGGTGGTCTGCGAGGAGGACAGCGCCGAGATCGCGACGGCGACCACGAGGAACCAGCCCAAGGGGCCCATCGCCATGCCCGCGAGCACGGAGAACACGTCGTCGGCGTTGGTCTCGTTCGCGAGGCCCGTGCCGGTGTCGCCGAGGCCGGCGTACATCATCGCGACGACGGTGATGCCGACGTAGGTGATCAGCAGGATGACCGTCGTGAGGGTCGCGGCGCGGCCCGGCGTGCGACGCGGGTCCTTCGTCTCCTCGGTGAGGGCGAGGCACGTGTCCCAGCCCCAGTAGATGAAGAGCGCGAGCAGGATCGCCTGCACCATGCCGGTGCCGTCGGCCAGGAACGGGTTGAACCAGTCGAGCGAGACCGGGGTGGGGTCGGGTGCGGTACCGGTGAAGTAGCCGATGAGGCAGCCGACGACGAACGCGGCCATCGCGAGGTACTGGATCGCGAGCAGCACCTGCTGCATGCGCTCGCCGATCTCGACGCCCCGCAGCGACACCCAGGTCATGACGGCGATGATGACGCAGCCGAAGGCGGTGACGATGAAGCGGTTCTCGACGAGCGAGCCGTCGCCGATGAGGCTCAGCAGGTAGGCCGAGGCGATCTCGGCGAGGTTCGCCATGACGAGCACGCCGGCGACGGCGATGCTCCAGCCGGCCATCCAGCCGGTGCGCGGGCCGAACGCCTTCGCCGCCCAGGTGAACACGGTGCCGCAGTCGGGCACGTCGTTGTTGAGCTCGCGGTACGCATAGGCGGTGAAGAGCATCGGCACGAACGCGAGCACGAAGGCGATCGGCGCCTGCGCGCCGACCGCGATGACGACGTAGCCGAGGGTCGCGGCGAGCGAGAAGAGCGGCGCGGTCGAGGCGATGCCGATGACCGTCGAGCCCCAGAGCCCGAGCTTGCCGATGGCGAGGCCCTTCGTGGGGGTGCCGGGTGCCGGAGCGCCGGGGGCGGGAGTGGCGGATGCGCCGGGCGCGGAGTCGGCCGGGGCTGCGGTCTGCTTCGTCAACGTGGTACCTGCTCGTCGTCGAGGGGTGGGTGGGGCTCGAACAGTGTACCTGACCGACCGACTAGTCGGTCTGTCAGTGGGTCACGGCGTTCGCCACCGCGCGACCGCGGCCGCGCCCCGCGCTGCCGGCCCGCCGGGCGGCCGGGTCGCCGGGCGGCCTCAGCCCCCGGCGCGGAGGCTCTCGAGCGCGGCGATGATCGCCTCGACCCGCTCGCGCGTGACGACGTCCTCGCCGGCGTCGAGGTTCATGAGCGCGTTGTGGTTGATGCCGTCGCCGGCGAAGAGCACCAGGCGGGCGAGCGTCGCCTCGCCGGTCGCGGTCTCGAGCGCGTCGAGCCAGTCGGCCCGGCACTCGCGCAGGACCTCGAGCGCCGCCTCGTCGCCGGTCTGCGCGATGCGGTAGGCCGCCTCGATCAGTCGCTCGAGCTCGCTGTCGCGATCGAGCGACGAGACGAGGTAGAACCGCACGGCCCCCGCCGGCGAGGTGCGCATCTGCTCGGTGTCGCGCCGCGCCTGGGCGCGCAGCTCGACGAACAGCGCCGCACGCAGCGCGCTCACCGACGAGAAGTGGTGCAACGCCCCCGACTTCGAGAGCCCGGCCCGGCCCGCCACCGCCTCGAGCGTGGCCCCCCGCAGGCCCCGCTCGACGACGAGGTCGGTGTACGCGGTGAGGACTCGGGCGGCCTGGCCATCGACGGTGATCACCACGCCATCGTACGAGCACGGACGCACACGACGGGCGCACGAAGGCGCGGCACCCGTTCGCGATGAACGGATGCCGCGCCCGAGGTGTTGCGTGCCGGTCAGTGCCCGACGGCCCGCAGCGCGTTCACGATGCCGTCGCCGAAGAAGCCGTTGGTCTTCTTGGCGCTCTCGCAGGTGTGCGTCGCGGTGAGCGTCGCACCCGCCGGGGTGTGACGGGTGTAGGTGAAGTCCGCCGGCACCGGGCAGGCCTCGTCGACCGCCGACTTCAGCAGCTTCTTCTCGACCGCGTTGGCGTTCATCCGGATGCCGCCGCGCAGCGGGTCGGCCGCGCCGTACTGGCTCACGACGAGCGCGGCGACGCCGGCCGCGTGCGGCGACGCCATCGACGTGCCCTGCAGGTACTGGTAATACGCGCAGGTGCCCTCGTCGTCGCAGCTCTCGACCGCCCAGTCGACGACCACGTCGCCGTTCTCGTCGATCGCGCCCTCGGCCTCGGCGAGCGAGGCCGGATAGGCGGCGAGGATGCCCTTCGTGATGTCCCGGGTGTTCGCAGGGGTGTCGTACACGTCGCCGCCGGGCGCCGCCACGTCGATGTAGCCGTTGCCGTAGCTCGAGTAGTACGCCTTGCGCTCCGAGATGCCGGTGCTCGAGACCGAGATCACGCCGTCGCCCTCGGCCGGCATCGAGATGCACGACTCGGGGTCGAGCAGGTCGCGCACGTAGGCGGCCTCGCCGGGCACGCTCGCGAAGTCGGGGCTGCCCCCGTCGGTGACCGCCTTGGTGTAGTCGATCGCCTCGTTGCCGGCGGCCGCGACGAGCGTCACGCCGTGGCCGCGCGCGTAGTCGAGCGCGCGCTGCATCGCCTCGACGATGGTGCGCTGCTCGGCCTGGTCCTCCGCAGAGTCGGCCGGGTGGCTCGAGCAGTTGAAGAGCCACGGGTCGACGTAGTAGCTCATGTTGACCACGTCGATGCCGTGGTCACCGGCGTAGGTGAGCGCGTCGACCGAGGGCTGCAGGAAGAAGTAGCCCGAGTCCTGGCCGGCGCGGAGGTTCACGAGCGACACGTTCGGCGCGACGCCCGCGATGCCGAGGCCGTTGATCGGCGAGCCGATCGTCGAGGCGACGTGGGTGCCGTGGCCGTTCTCGTCGACGTCGGCGGCATCCTCGCAGGAGCCGTCGGGCTCGTCGGCGCAGTCGCCGTCGATCACGTCGCCGTTCGCGTCGACGGGCACGTCGACCGTGAAGTTGCGGCTGAGGTCGGCGTCGAAGTTCGGTGCGATGTCGGGGTGGCTGCCGTCGACGCCGGTGTCGATGATGCCGACCCGAACGCCCTTCGAGCCCTGCTGCCAGGCGTACGAGCCGTCGACCGTCGCGTCGATCTGCTGCATGTCCCACTGCAGGTCGGCGAGCGGCTCGGCGTCGGCCGAGCTCGGCGCGTGCGACTTCGCCTTGCCTGGGGCGGCGTGCCCCTCGTCCTCGACGCCGTCGCTCTTCTTCGCGTCGGCGTGGCCGGAGCCCGGCACATCGCCGATGATGCGGTTCTGGGCGGTGCCCTCGATGACCGACTGGTCGGCCGCGGCGTCGGCGAAGCCGGCGCCCGCACGCACGGTGGCGACGCCGATGGCGTCGTTCTGCGAGACGACGGTGCCGCCCGCGGCCTCGACCGCGGCGAGCGCGTCGGCGCTCGACACCCCCTGGGCGAAGACCACGACGTACTCGTGATCGGCTCCCGCATCGGCTCCGACGGCTCCGGCAGGTGTTGCGGCGAGCGCGGTCAGGCCGATGGCGATGGCAGAAGCTGCTGCGATGGATCGCATCTTCAGCATGAAGCATCCTTCCTCATTGACGGGATCTTGCCCGGCCATGCTCGCACACGGTCGAGCCAGGCCGATAGGGGGTCCACGAAGTGTTCGACGACGCTCCCGGAATACCTCGGCGGTTCCATGCGTTCGAATCGATCGGGACGACGGCGACCCGCACCACCGCTCAACGCAACGAACCAGGAAGCAGCACCATGACGCTCGTCACCGATCTCACGTCCCGCAGGGCCGACACGGCCGCACCCCTCATCGACCCGCTCGTCGAGCGCTGGAGCCCCCGCGCCTTCGACCCCGAGGCCGTCGTCGAGACCGAGACCCTGCGGACCATCCTCGAGGCCGCCCGCTGGGCGCCGTCGGCGAACAACTCGCAGCCGTGGCGTTTCATCGTCGCCCGGCGCGGCACCGCCGCCTTCACGACCCTGCACGACCGGATGGCGGGCTTCAACCAGGAGTGGGCCGACTCGGCCGCCGTGCTCATCGTGAACATCGCCGAGACCGTCGACGCCGAGGGCCGCCAGCGCCCGTGGGCGCGTTACGACCTCGGCCAGGCCGTCGCCCACCTCACCGTGCAGGCTCAGCACGAGGGCCTGCACACCCACCAGATGGGCGGCTTCGACGCGGCCGCGATCCACGAGGCCTTCGGCCTGCCCGAGAACCAGGAGGTCGTCTCGATCACCACGATCGGCGCCCTCGGCGACGTCGACCAGCTGGGCGAGGTGCTCCGGGAGCGCGAGGTCGCGCCGCGCCGCCGCATGCAGCTGGCGGAGTTCGTCACGGTCGGCGAGTAACCGCCGCAGCGAGACGGATGCCTCGGGGTCGATCGACCCCGAGG
>NZ_JBSHHD010000068.1:0-5752 GCF_053618155.1 Agromyces sp. NPDC055658
ATCGCCGCCCCGAGGCATCCGTCGTCTTCGAGGCTCGCCGGAGCGGTCGCGAGGTCGCGGCGGATGCCGCGACGTGACATAATTACTTCCCGAACGCTCGGTCAGGAATTCGACCGGGCGATACCGTGCTCACGGTGCCCCGTCGGACAACGCAGTCAGGAGAGCCGCATGGCCGAGGCCTATCTCGTCGGAGGGGCGCGCACGCCCGTCGGTCGCTACGGCGGCGCCCTCGCGACGGTACGTCCCGACGACCTCGCCGCACTCGTCGTCGGCGAGGCGGTGCGCCGTTCGGGCCTCGCACCCGGTGAGGCGGCCGAGATCGACGAGGTGATCCTCGGCGCCGCCAACCAGGCCGGCGAGGACAACCGCAACGTCGCCCGCATGGCCGTGCTCCTCGCCGGCCTGCCCGACGAGGTGCCGGGCGTCACCGTCAACCGGCTCTGCGCCTCGGGCATGTCGGCCATCACGATGGCCGCGCAGGCGATCCGTGCCGGCGACGCCGACCTCATCGTGGCCGGCGGCGTCGAGTCGATGACCCGCGCGCCCTGGGTGCAGCAGAAGCCGAGCTCGGCGTGGGCGAAGCCCGGCGCGGCGTACGACACGTCGATCGGCTGGCGGTTCCCGAACCCCGAACTCGTCGCCCGCGACAAGGCGACCTACTCGATGCCCGAGACGGCCGAAGAGGTCGCGCGCGTCGACGGCATCACCCGTGCAGAGGCCGACGCCTTCGCGCTGCGCTCGCAGCATCGGGCCGCCGCGGCGATCGCCGCCGGCCGGTTCGAGGCCGAGATCGTCGGCGTGCCCACGCATCGCGGCGACGTGCTCGTCGACGAGGGACCGCGGCCCGACTCCACGCTCGAGGCTCTGGCGCGGTTGCGCCCGGTCGTGCCGGGCGGCGAGGTCGTGACGGCCGGCAACTCGAGCTCGCTCAACGACGGCGCCTCGGCGATCGTCGTCGCGAGCGCCGCCGCGGTCGAGCGCTACGGGCTCACCCCGCGGGCCCGCATCGTGGTCGGCGCGAGCGCGGGCATCGCCCCCGAGATCATGGGGCTCGGACCGGTGCCGGCCACCGAGAAGGCGCTCGAGCGGGCCGGCATCGACCTCGACGAGATCGGCTCGATCGAGCTCAACGAGGCGTTCGCGACGCAGTCGATCGCCTGCATCCGCCGGCTCGGGCTCGATGACGAGCTCGTCAATGCCGACGGGGGCGCCATCGCGCTCGGGCACCCGCTCGGGTCGAGCGGGTCGCGTCTCGTGGTGACCCTGCTCGGCCGCATGGAGCGCGAGGGCGCTCGCTACGGCCTCGCGACCATGTGCGTCGGCGTCGGCCAGGGCTCGGCCCTCATCGTGGAGCGCGTGTGATGGGCGACTCGACGAACGACGTCGCCGAGGGGCCGCTCCGCGTCGAGCGGTCGGCCGATCGCGTCGTCGCCACGCTCGACCGGCCCGAGAAGCGCAACGCGATCGACCAGGCCACGATCGACGCCCTGCACGCGCTGTGCGCCGAGCTCGAGGCCGAGCCGCGCATCCTCGTCATCACCGGTGCCGGCGGCGTCTTCGCCTCGGGCGCCGACATCGCCCAGCTCCGCGATCGTCGCGCGCACGACGCCCGCCGCGGCATCAACGCGAACGCCTTCATCCGCATCGCCGACCTGCCGATGCCGGTCATCGCCGCCCTCGACGGGTACGCCCTCGGCGGCGGCGCCGAGCTCGCGTACGCCGCCGACATCCGCATCGCGACCCCGTCGCTCAAGATCGGCAATCCCGAGACCGGGCTCGGCATCATCGCCGCGGCCGGCGCCAGCTGGCGCCTCAAGGAGATCGTCGGCGACGCCCGCGCGGCCGAGCTGCTGCTGACGGGGCGCACGATCGACGCGGCCGAGGCGCTCTCGATCGGGCTCGTCTCGTCGGTGCACCCGGCCGGCGACCTGCTCGCGGCCGCGCACGAGGTCGCCGATCGCATCGCCCGCAACGACCGGGCCGCGACGATGGCGACGAAGCGCGTCTTCCGCGCTCCGCGCTCGGCGCACCCCGCGGTCGACCTCGACGAGCAGGCCGTGCTCTTCGAGAGCCCCGAGAAGATGCGGCGCATGACCGAGTTCCTGGAGAGGAAGCAGTGAACGACGAGTCCCGCGGTCCCGAGACGACTCCCTCGTCGAGCACCGCCTCTGGTGCCCCCGGCCGTGTCGGCGTGCTCGGCGGCGGTCGCATGGGCGCCGGCATCGCCCACGCCTTCCTGCTCGCGGGCTCGCGGGTCACCGTCGTCGAGCGCGACGCCGATGCCGCGACGGCCGCCGCGACCCGTGTGCTCGAGTCGGTCGACGCCTCGATCGCGCGCGGCACCGCCGACGAGGATGTCGCAGCGTACGCCGCCCGTTTCGCGACGAGCACCGCCGTCGACGCCTTCGCCGGTTGCGATCTCGTCGTCGAGGCGGTGCCGGAGGACCTCGAGCTCAAGATCGACGCCCTCACCCGGGTCGAGGCGGTGCTCGCACCGGGCGCCGCCCTCGCGTCGAACACGTCGTCGATCTCGATCGACCAGCTCGCCGCCCTGCTCGAGCGCCCGCACCGGTTCGTCGGCCTGCACTTCTTCAACCCCGTGCCGGCCTCGACCCTCGTCGAGATCGTGCGCGGCGAGGCATCCGACCCCTCGCTCGTCGACGACGCGCGCGACTGGGTGCGTGCCATCGGAAAGACGCCGATCGTCGTCGCCGACGCCCCGGGGTTCGCCTCGTCGCGCCTGGGCGTCGCGCTCGGGCTCGAGGCGATCCGCATGCTCGAGGCGGGGGTTGCGAGCGCCGAGGACATCGACGCCGCGATGACGCTCGGCTACAAGCACCCGGTCGGGCCGTTGCGGCTCACCGACCTCGTCGGACTCGACGTGCGGCTCGGCATCGCCGAGTACCTCGCCGAGACGCTCGGCGACCGATTCGAACCGCCCGCCCTGCTGCGCCGCCTGGTCGCCGAGGGCAAGCTCGGCCGCAAGGCCGGCGAGGGCTTCTACCGATGGGATGCCTCGTGAGCGGTCTCGACACGCTCCATCGTCGCTCCCCGACCCCCGAGAGGATTCACTGATGACCGAGATCCTGCCGAGCTACGTCCGCGGCGAGTGGTGGACGCCCGACGCCGATGCCGCGGCCGGCGCGACCGAGGTGCGCGACGCCTCGACGGGCGAGGTCGTCGCCCGGGTCTCGACCGAGGGCCTCGACCTCGGCGCCGCGCTCGACTACGCGCGCACGGTGGGGCAGGCGAGCCTCGGCGAGCTGACCTTCCACCAGCGGGCGGTGCTGCTCAAGCAGATGGCGCTCGCGCTCACCGAGCGCAAGGCCGAGCTCTACGAGATCTCGAGCCGCACCGGCGCCACGAAGCAGGACTCGTGGGTCGACATCGACGGCGGCATCGGCGTGCTCTTCACCTACTCGGGCAAGGGCCGCCGCGAGATGCCGAACGCGAAGGTCTACGTCGACGGCGCGGTCGAGCCGCTCTCGAAGGACGGCTCATTCCTCGGCCGGCACATCTACACCCGCCTGCCGGGTGTCGCCGTGCAGATCAACGCCTTCAACTTCCCGGTCTGGGGGTCGCTCGAGAAGTTCGCCCCGGCGTTCCTCGCCGGCATGCCGACGGTCGTGAAGCCCGCGACGCCCACCGGCTACCTCGCCGAGCACATGGTGCGCATCCTCGTCGAGTCGGGCCTCCTGCCCGACGGCTCGCTGCAGCTGGTGTCGGGCAGCGTGCCCACCCTGTTCGACGAGCTGCGCCTCGGCGACCTCGTCGGCTTCACCGGTTCGGCGTCGACCGCCGAGCGGCTGAGGGCGCACGATTCCGTGCAGACCGGCGGGGTGCGCTTCACGAGCGAGACCGACTCGATCAACGCCTCGGTGCTCGGCACCGACGCCGTCGCCGGCACCCCCGAGTTCGACGCGTACGTCAAGCAGCTCGTCGTCGAGATGACGACGAAGGCCGGGCAGAAGTGCACGGCCATCCGCCGGGCGATCGTGCCCGAGGCATCCATCGACGCCGTCATCGACGCGGTGCGCGCGCGCATCGCGGAGCGCGTCGTCGTCGGCGACCCGCGCACCGAGGGCGTCACCATGGGCCCGCTCGCGTCGCTCGCCCAGCGCGACGAGGTGCTGCGCCAGGTGGGCCGCCTCGAGCAGGCCGGCGGCGAGGTCGTCGTCGGGTCGACGGGCACACCCACCGTCACCCTCGCCGACGGCACGCGCGGCGAGGCATCCGACGGCGCCTTCGTCTCGCCGGTGCTGCTGCGGTTCGCGGATGCCTCGAGCCCGGCGCTGCACGAGGTCGAGGCCTTCGGCCCGGTGTCGTCGATCGTCGGCTACGACTCGCTCGACGAGGCGGTCGCGCTCGTGGCGAGGGGCGGCGGATCCCTCGTGACGAGCGTCGCGACGCACGACCCCGACGTCGCCGTCGCGCTCGCGTCGGGCATCGCCGCCTACAACGGGCGCGTGCTCTTCCTCGACCGCGACGACGCGCGCAGCTCGACCGGTCACGGGTCGCCGCTGCCGAACCTCGTGCACGGCGGGCCCGGGCGGGCCGGCGGCGGCGAGGAGCTCGGCGGCATCCGCGCCGTGCTGCACCACATGCAGCGCACCGCGGTGCAGGGTTCGCCCGAGATGCTGACCGCGCTCACCGGCGTGTGGCACGCGGGCGCCGCGGCCCGGCCGTACGAGGCGAGCGGTGAGCCGCACCCGTTCCGCAAGTCGCTCGCCGAGCTGCGCATCGGCGACCAGGTCGCGTCGGCGCCGCGCGTCGTGACCCTCGACGACATCGAGACGTTCGCGAACTTCACGGGCGACACGTTCTACGCCCACATGAACGAGGAGGCGGCGGCTGCGAACCCGTTCTTCCCCGGCCGGGTCGCCCACGGGTACCTGCTCGTGTCGTGGGCCGCCGGCCTCTTCGTCGACCCCGAGCCGGGCCCGGTGCTCGCGAACTACGGCCTCGAGAACCTGCGCTTCATCACGCCCGTGTCGCCAGGCGACGAGATCCGTGTCGAACTCACGGCCAAGCAGATCTCGCCGCGCGAGACCGACGAGTACGGCGAGGTGCGCTGGGACGCGGTGCTGAAGAACCAGAACGACGAGCTCGTCGCGACCTACGACGTGCTGACGCTCGTCGCGAAGGAGCGGACGGAGCCGCAGCCCGCGTAGGTCGCGCGACCGGTTCGAACCTTCGGACGATGCGGCGGACGGCGCGCCTGCGCCAGACTGGGCGCGAACGCGCCGACCGGGCGCGACCGAAGGAGCGACATCCATGAACCGTCTCTTCACCGCCGCCGTCGTCTACGTCGTGCTCGGGCTCGGATCGGGCCTGTACTACCGCGAGTTCACGAAGGCGAACGACTTCCTCGAGGGCGCCCCGACGCAGCTCTCCGTCGTGCACACGCACCTGCTCGCCCTGGGGCTGCTCGTGATGCTCATCGTGCTCGCGCTCGAGAAGTCGTTCACCCTCAGCGCGAGCCCGCTGTTCGGCTGGTTCTTCTGGGTCTACAACGCGGGCGTGCTGCTGACGAGCGCGATGATGGTCTGGCACGGTTCGCTCACCGTGCTCGGCGAGGAGTCGAACGCCGCGATCGCCGGCGTCGCGGGCCTCGGGCACATCATCGTCACCGCGGGACTCATCCTGCTGATGATGGCGCTGCGCAAGGGCATCACGGCCGCGAAGAAGGCCGAGACCGTGGCATCCGCCCCCGTCGCAGGCTGACGGCGGGCGAGGGCGGGCACCTCAGTGC
>NZ_JBSHHD010000069.1:0-5448 GCF_053618155.1 Agromyces sp. NPDC055658
CGGGTGCGTCCGTTCCTTGAGAACTCAACAGCGTGCACTATGTTCAATGCCAATTTATTGAACCCCAGCCGGTCTTTGGATCGGTGGGATTCCTTTGATTGATGGACAATTTGATTTTTTGAAGTCAGTTGTTTCTCTGTCAGTGATTTGAACTCCTCGATGCCTTTGGGTGTTGGGAACCATTTTTTTTGGAGAGTTTGATCCTGGCTCAGGACGAACGCTGGCGGCGTGCTTAACACATGCAAGTCGAACGATGAACCAGGTGCTTGCACTTGGGGATTAGTGGCGAACGGGTGAGTAACACGTGAGTAACCTGCCCTGGACTCTGGGATAAGCGTTGGAAACGACGTCTAATACCGGATAGGACCTTGCACCGCATGGTGTGGGGTGGAAAGTTTTTCGGTTTGGGATGGACTCGCGGCCTATCAGCTTGTTGGTGAGGTAATGGCTCACCAAGGCGTCGACGGGTAGCCGGCCTGAGAGGGTGACCGGCCACACTGGGACTGAGACACGGCCCAGACTCCTACGGGAGGCAGCAGTGGGGAATATTGCACAATGGGCGCAAGCCTGATGCAGCAACGCCGCGTGCGGGATGACGGCCTTCGGGTTGTAAACCGCTTTTAGTAAGGAAGAAGGGGCCCTTTGGGTCTTGACGGTACTTGCAGAAAAAGGACCGGCTAACTACGTGCCAGCAGCCGCGGTAATACGTAGGGTCCGAGCGTTGTCCGGAATTATTGGGCGTAAAGAGCTCGTAGGCGGTTTGTCGCGTCTGCTGTGAAATCCCGAGGCTCAACCTCGGGCCTGCAGTGGGTACGGGCAGACTTGAGTGGTGTAGGGGAGACTGGAATTCCTGGTGTAGCGGTGGAATGCGCAGATATCAGGAGGAACACCGATGGCGAAGGCAGGTCTCTGGGCACTTACTGACGCTGAGGAGCGAAAGCGTGGGGAGCGAACAGGATTAGATACCCTGGTAGTCCACGCCGTAAACGTTGGGCGCTAGATGTGGGGACCTTTCCACGGTTTCCGTGTCGTAGCTAACGCATTAAGCGCCCCGCCTGGGGAGTACGGCCGCAAGGCTAAAACTCAAAGGAATTGACGGGGGCCCGCACAAGCGGCGGAGCATGCGGATTAATTCGATGCAACGCGAAGAACCTTACCAAGGCTTGACATATACGAGAACGCGCCAGAAATGGTGAACTCTTTGGACACTCGTATACAGGTGGTGCATGGTTGTCGTCAGCTCGTGTCGTGAGATGTTGGGTTAAGTCCCGCAACGAGCGCAACCCTCGTCGCATGTTGCCAGCACGTTATGGTGGGAACTCATGTGAGACTGCCGGGGTCAACTCGGAGGAAGGTGGGGATGACGTCAAATCATCATGCCCCTTATGTCTTGGGCTTCACGCATGCTACAATGGCCGGTACAAAGGGCTGCGATGTCGTAAGGCGGAGCGAATCCCAAAAAGCCGGTCTCAGTTCGGATTGAGGTCTGCAACTCGACCTCATGAAGTCGGAGTCGCTAGTAATCGCAGATCAGCAACGCTGCGGTGAATACGTTCCCGGGCCTTGTACACACCGCCCGTCAAGTCATGAAAGTCGGTAACACCCGAAGCCGGTGGCCTAACCCTTGTGGAGGGAGCCGTCGAAGGTGGGATCGGTGATTAGGACTAAGTCGTAACAAGGTAGCCGTACCGGAAGGTGCGGCTGGATCACCTCCTTTCTAAGGAGCAACTCAGAAGCTTTCGGGTTTCTGCAGTGCATACCAGATCAAGGCCGAGTGTGTCTTGCTGGTTGCTCATGGGTGGAACATTGACATAGGTATCCAGGCCAATGGTTCTGGTTCAGTACGCCTCGCTTCGGTGGGGTTGGAACGACTGGGGTTTGCGGGTTGGGTGCGTGCACGCTGTTGGGTCCTGAGGGACCGGACATGGCCATCACCTTTCGGGGTGTGGTTGGGGATGGTTTCCCTTCAGGCCTTCATCGATGCCGGCGGTTGCTGGTGGGTGTGGGGGTTCTGGCCGTCTGTTGAGAACTACATAGTGGACGCGAGCATCTTAGATTGACCCTTCGGGGTCGATCACAAGATTTCGATCACATGCCCTTTCGGGGGTGTGTGTGACTAATCATTGGTCGCCGCCGGCTTTCGGGCTGGTGGCTTCTTATAACTCATGTGATTTCAAGTTTCTAAGAGCAAACGGTGGATGCCTTGGCATCTGGAGCCGAAGAAGGACGTCGTAATCTGCGATAAGCCTCGGGGAGCTGATAAACGAGCTGTGATCCGAGGATTTCCGAATGGGGAAACCCCGCCAGGCCCTTTGGGTGACCTGGTGACTCCCGCCTGAATATATAGGGCGGGTAGAGGGAACGTGGGGAAGTGAAACATCTCAGTACCCACAGGAAGAGAAAACAACCGTGATTCCGTGAGTAGTGGCGAGCGAAAGCGGAAGAGGCTAAACCGGTCATGTGTGATACCCGGCAGGGGTTGCATGGTCGGGGTTGTGGGACCTTTCGGACTGTACTGCCGTGCAGTCACGGTGACGCGTGTGCGATAGACGAACCGGATTGAAAGCCGGACCGGAGTGGGTGTGAGTCCCGTAGTCGAAATCGTGCACGGCCCGGAGAGGTATCCCAAGTAGCACGGGGCCCGAGAAATCCCGTGTGAATCTGTCAGGACCACCTGATAAGCCTAAATACTCCCAGATGACCGATAGCGGACAAGTACCGTGAGGGAAAGGTGAAAAGTACCCCGGGAGGGGAGTGAAATAGTACCTGAAACCGTTTGCTTACAAACCGTTGGAGCCTCCTTGTTGGGGTGACAGCGTGCCTTTTGAAGAATGAGCCTGCGAGTTAGTGATCTGTGGCGAGGTTAACCCGTGTGGGGCAGCCGTAGCGAAAGCGAGTCTGAATAGGGCGATTCAGTCGCAGGTCCTAGACCCGAAGCGAAGTGATCTATCCATGGCCAGGTTGAAGCGACGGTAAGACGTCGTGGAGGACCGAACCCACTTCAGTTGAAAATGGAGGGGATGAGCTGTGGATAGGGGTGAAAGGCCAATCAAACTTCGTGATAGCTGGTTCTCTCCGAAATGCATTTAGGTGCAGCGTTGCGTGTTTCTTGCCGGAGGTAGAGCTACTGGATGGCCGATGGGCCTCAACAGGTTACTGACGTCAGCCAAACTCCGAATGCCGGTAAGTGAGAGCGCAGCAGTGAGACGGTGGGGGATAAGCTTCATCGTCGAGAGGGAAACAACCCAGACCACCAACTAAGGTCCCTAAGCGCGTGCTAAGTGGGAAAGGATGTGGAGTTGCACAGACAACCAGGAGGTTGGCTTAGAAGCAGCCACCCTTGAAAGAGTGCGTAATAGCTCACTGGTCAAGTGATTCCGCGCCGACAATGTAACGGGGCTCAAGCACGCCACCGAAGTTGTGGCATTGACATTTGTGGTAGGCCTTCGTGGTCCAGCCGTGTTGATGGGTAGGAGAGCGTCGTGTGCCGGGTGAAGCGGCGGTGGAAACCAGCCGTGGACGGTACACGAGTGAGAATGCAGGCATGAGTAGCGAAAGACGGGTGAGAAACCCGTCCTCCGGAAGACCAAGGGTTCCAGGGTCAAGCTAATCTGCCCTGGGTAAGTCGGGACCTAAGGCGAGGCCGACAGGCGTAGTCGATGGACAACGGGTTGATATTCCCGTACCGGCGAAGAACCGCCCACATGAAATCAGGAGTGCTAAGCATCCCAATCCGCGTGGATCCCTTCGGGGACGATCGCGAGGCGGCATGCGACCCCATCTGGTGGAGTGAGCGTATTAACAGGTGTGACGCAGGAAGGTAGCCCAGCCCGGGCGATGGTTGACCCGGGGCAAGCGTGTAGGCCGAACCGTAGGCAAATCCGCGGTTCATCAAGGCTGAGACGTGATGCGGATGAAAAGTGGGTGATCCTATGCTGCCGAGAAAAGCATCGACGCGAGGTTCTAGCCGCCCGTACCCCAAACCGACTCAGGTGGTCAGGTAGAGAATACCGAGGAGATCGAGAGAATCGTGGTTAAGGAACTCGGCAAAATGCCCCCGTAACTTCGGGAGAAGGGGGGCCCGAACCGTGAATGGACTTGCTCCAGGAAGCGGGGAGTGGCCGCAGAGACCAGTGGGAAGCGACTGTTTACTAAAAACACAGGTCCGTGCCAAGTCGCAAGACGATGTATACGGACTGACGCCTGCCCGGTGCTGGAAGGTTAAGAGGACCGGTTAGCCGCAAGGCGAAGCTGAGAATTTAAGCCCCAGTAAACGGCGGTGGTAACTATAACCATCCTAAGGTAGCGAAATTCCTTGTCGGGTAAGTTCCGACCTGCACGAATGGCGTAACGACTTCCCAGCTGTCTCAACCGCGAACTCGGCGAAATTGCAGTACGAGTAAAGATGCTCGTTACGCGCAGAAGGACGGAAAGACCCCGTGACCTTTACTACAGCTTGGTATTGGTGTTCGGTGTGGCTTGTGTAGGATAGGTGGGAGACTGTGAAGCTGGCACGCTAGTGTCGGTGGAGTCGTTGTTGAAATACCACTCTGGTCACTCTGGATATCTAACTTCGAACCGTGATCCGGTTCAGGGACAGTGCCTGGTGGGTAGTTTAACTGGGGCGGTTGCCTCCCAAAAAGTAACGGAGGCGCCCAAAGGTTCCCTCAACCTGGTTGGCAATCAGGTGGCGAGTGTAAGTGCACAAGGGAGCTTGACTGTGAGACTGACAGGTCGAGCAGGGACGAAAGTCGGGACTAGTGATCCGGCAGTGGCTTGTGGAAGCGCTGTCGCTCAACGGATAAAAGGTACCTCGGGGATAACAGGCTGATCTTGCCCAAGAGTCCATATCGACGGCATGGTTTGGCACCTCGATGTCGGCTCGTCGCATCCTGGGGCTGGAGTAGGTCCCAAGGGTTGGGCTGTTCGCCCATTAAAGCGGTACGCGAGCTGGGTTTAGAACGTCGTGAGACAGTTCGGTCCCTATCCTCTGCGCGCGCAGGAAATTTGAGAGGATCTGACCCTAGTACGAGAGGACCGGGTTGGACGAACCTCTGGTGTGCCAGTTGTTCCGCCAGGAGCACCGCTGGTTAGCTACGTTCGGAATGGATAACCGCTGAAAGCATCTAAGCGGGAAGCCGGCCTCAAGATGAGATTTCCATCCCCTTCGGGGGGAGAGGCTCCCAGCCAGACGACTGGGTTGATAGGCCGGATGTGGAAGACAGGACTAACGACTGTCGGAGCTGACCGGTACTAATAAGCCGATAACTTGATTATCACTACACCCACACGATTTGAACTCATTCAAGTAAAGGCCGTGTGCGTGGCCCTGATGACTCGCGTCCACTCTGTGGTTCCCAACAGACGGAAACACAAACTCAACACAGAACAAACACACCCCACACCAGGGGTGTGCACACCGAGACCACCAAACCCACCCACCAAGGG